>JBOHZI010000192.1:0-4922 GCA_050738295.1 Gammaproteobacteria bacterium | reverse complement strand
GTTTCGAGGAGCGGAGATTACGACTCTGTAAATGAGCACCGAGAAACGTGCCGCAACGCCGTATCGTCTCAAAAGACGCATTTCGTATCGCTGTGAGGCAACCTGATATGCGGATGGATAAACTGCGTATTGCGGTCCAATTCCGCCACCCGTTACGGTGGGAAAACCGCCAGCCATTCCGGTCTGAAAGCCGCCACCCATTACGGTGAAAAACTGCCACCTAAGAGCAAAAAGGCCCGGCCAATTTGGCCGGGCCAGGGTCTCCAGGATCGCAAGAAAGTGGTCTATGAGTTCACGCGGGTTAGTGCTTGTCACGTAGCTTCCGCATCGATTCACCCTGCAATTCGAGACGGATGGAACCGCTGAGCAAGCGATCAAGGATGGCATCGGCCACAGTCGGGTTGCCGCCACTCAAGTAATCGTGCCATTTGCTCACCGGGATCTGGCTGGTCACGATGGTGGGCCGACCGCCGCTACGTTGCTCAATGACCTCCATTAAATCGGCTCGTCCGGTCGCCGTGAGCGCTGTCATCCCGAGATCGTCGAGTATGAGCACATCATATTTGGCGAGCTGCATAAGACGCTTGCGGAAACTGCCATCGCCGTGCGTAATCGCCAGTTCCTCCAGCAGCAACGCCAGGCGCTGGAACGAGACCGTAAACCCTTTGCGACACGCATGATTGCCGAAGGCGCACGCGAGCCAGGTTTTCCCACTGCCTGTCGGCCCCGTGAAGATGAGATTCAGTCCTTGGGGGACCCACTCGAGCATTGCGAGTGACGCCATCTGGCTGCGATCGAGGCCGCGCGCCGGACGGTAGTCGAGATCCTCGATGCAGGCCGCTTCGCGCAGCTTCGCCATCTTCAGTAACCGCTGCAGGCGGGTGTTTTCCTTGTAACTGATTTCCTGGTCCACGAGCAGCGCCAGCCGCTCTTCGAACGCAAGGTCGTGACTCGCGGAATTGGCCAACTGACTTTCAAAGCCGGTGGCCATGCCGCGCAAACGCAGCCGGATGAGTTTCTGCAGGGTTTGTTGATTCAAGGCGGACATGAAGGTTAATCCTCTCGGTTAGTGGTAATAGTCGGGGCCACGGATATTGCCGTGGTCGAACGTGGCTTCCTGCGGTGTGGACGCGTCCGTGCCCGCTTGATCCAGATGCGCTTGCAGGATCGAGCGCACATTGCGGACCCCGGTGGCGCCGATTTCCAGGGCCCGGGCACAGGCTGCTTCCAGCCGCTGATCACCAAATTCACGCTGAAGTTTTTTCATGCCGAGGCCCAGCCGGTAGCCCTGTTCGCGGTGTCTGACGTTGGCAAGCAGCACTTGAAGGAAGGCATGCGTGCCCGGTCCAATGGAAAGCGCCCAATCGAGTTCCTGATCGGCATTCCATTTGGCGAAGAAGCGGTGCGACGGATCCATGTGCGCGGGCTCGGTCGTTTTCTGACCCTTCTCGGCGTTGCGAATATGTGTCGCAACCCGTCTGCCACCGTGCAGCACTTCCATGACATGCTCGGTCGCCCGCAGCGTTACTTCCTGGCGCCGTAATGGATGCGGCACACTGTAGTAGTGGCCTTCGAACTCGACGTGATAGTCGAACCCGACGCGCACTTGCTTGAAGACAGCGAACGCGTACGGTTTCTCGGGCAGCGCTTTCAGCGCTGGCCGGTCCAGGCGTTCATAGGTTTCGCGACGCGAGCCCGGCAGTTTCTGGAATGGGCGATGATTGAGTTCCTCCAGCAGCCCGCGAATCGCCATGTTCAGTTCCGCGAGGCTTGTAAAAATGCGTTTGCGAAGCCGGAACAGAATCCAGCGTTCGACGAGCAGCACGCCGCCTTCGGCACGGGTCTTGTCGGTCGGCGAATACGGTCGGGCCGGGATGACGACCGTGCCGTAATGCGCCGCCATGTCCTGATAGCTGGTGTTGAGTTCCGGTTCCGTGCGACTTGCCCGGGTAACCGCTGCTTTAAGGTTGTCGCAGATCGTGAGTTGCGGCACACCATCAAAAAACGCATACATGCGCTGGTGCGCGCCAATCCAGTGTTCCAGACTCTGGTGCCAGTGCGCTTCGCAATACGTGTATATAGAAGCACCGAGAACGCCGACGAAGATCTGTGCCTCGCGCGTCACACCGGTCTTGGGATTGAGAATGGGCACGGTGGGGCCGGCGTAGTCCACGAACACCCGTTCGCCGGCCACGTAGGTCATGCGCAGGTAGCGCTTGAGGGACTTGCGGAATTCCCGATACCGCTGACAGAAGAAGCTGTAGGCCAAGCCACCCGGATGCACCGTCAGGTATTCCTGATGGAGCACCTGCAGCGTCGCGCCCTTAAGTTTGAGGGCATCGTGGATTGCCGCCCAGTCCGGTTCGGGCTTTTGCGCCCCATCCTTCCGGCGTGCCCTGGGAAACAAGCGTGCTTCGAGCTCGAAATCGTTCAAGTCCGCTGGCAACGGCCAGGACAGGCCCGCCGCCCGCGCTCGCGTCACGTAATCGCGCGCGGCATCGCGCGAGATCCCCAGGCTCCGCTGTATTTCCCGAAAGGCACGGTGCTCCCCCAGGTGGAGCCGCAAAACGTCTCTGATCTTTCGCATCGCCAGTCTCCGATTCGGCATCGCTATAGCACGCTAGACTAATTGGGACAAATTATTGATGCCGGTATTCCCCGACGAGCAACCCCATCAGGAGCGCCTCGCGCTTGGCCGCATCATACGGCGGACGTTGCGCGAGACGCAGCGGTCTGATTTCATGGTCATCGGCAACAAGCACGCCAATGTCGGCAGGGACTGCGGCCATCTCCTCATCCGAGGGCGGCTCCGGCACCACCAGCCAGAAGTAGTCGCAATAGGGAACCAAGGATTCAAGAAACGCCATTTTCCGCTGCCAGTGTGGCCCTCGCCCCGTAAACTCGATGCCTTCGATGAGGACGGGGTCATGCTTTCGGTCCTGGATCACGCACACGGCGTCAAACACCACCCGCTCACTGGCACCGGGAATCCGGACCGGCGCGGCGCCCAAGATCAGGCGATAGACTTCGGGATCAGGAAACCCTGTCCAGACAGGACCGACCGTTGCGAGCGTCTGGTACAGCCGTGCTTCGAGCAATGACTGGAACTGCTGGGGATCGTTCGGGTTCGCTCGCGGGATTTCCTGCCCGCGACCCCGCGCTGTGCGGCCCCCCAGTGCTGGCCGGAACGCACGCCAAGTGTCTCGCAGTTGCGTCCGGCTGACTGTCCCGTCCAGTACGGCGCGCAGCTGCGCTTTGAACTCCGCACGGGACATGACCCGCGAGAGCTTGGATAACAGCTCCAGGTGGTCCGGCGTTATGCCCTTCTGAATCGACTCCACCGGCATCAACGCAAGTTTCGGGAAGTCTTTCCGAAGGTGCTCATAAAAGCGCAGCGCGGATAGGCTGCGCCACAGGATAGCGACGCCCATGCCTGAATCGCCTGCCAGCTGCTCAAGCCAGTTGGTAAAGGACGCCGCCCCGTCCTGGCGCCAGGCTGACTTCCGGTCTACCTGATCCAGGGCGGTGGCAATTTGTGGCCAGGGCAGCCGCTCCCCAGCCTTGAGGCTGGTCAGGGTCTTGGACGCGATTTTGGTCAGGGTTACAGGCCTCACGATATGACTATAGCGCGCCATAGTTACAGTTGCAAGCTGATCCGGTTATGCCGCACGATCATCGCCCGTGCCGCGGTCGGCGCATGTGGGGTATCCGGCGTAAGCAGCCTAATCCACTGCCATCCACCAACAGTGGCTGGTGTTGGGAACAGGGGTGCTAGGTCGGCCGATATCGACGTTGGCGCGTACTCGTTCGGATAGTGAGAGTGCCCAACGGGTTGAGTTTGAGGCCGTAACCACGGTAGGATTCTGGCGCAGGATTGCCACAAGGAATTTGGGAATTTTGGCTTAATACGGCAGGGACGACCAGACAACCGGATTCCGTGCCGATTTCGAACCAATTACATTGGTAGCAGGGAAACCGGAAAAATTAGGCACGCTGCTCAATGAAAGGATTCAGTTCATGGTGGGTGAAGGGGCTTGCAGAAGAATCAACGTTAGATACCTCGTCTTGGCAACTGCGCCAAGGCATCGTCTTGATCATTAAAAACCGGGATAAATAATCATGCGCTGCGTATTAGTGTGGGTCTTAGTGGGTCTCTTGTTGTCATTTTCATGCGTTGCAGCGCATGCAGAAACGGTGCCCTTCGTCTCCGCTAAAGCCGCCGTGTACGGTGCGCCGTATACTCAGGATTCCTATTATTACCGCGTCGCTCCAGCCAATACTGTAGATGTGGAGATTGCGGGTTGGTGGACCGGCTACAAATCATATTTTTGGTGGGCATTTCCAGGTTGTTCCTATACAACGACCTACTACCCTAATGGGGTATCGACCGGCACATTTGCAAGCATGCTTCTACACGGGACGTGCGGCGGCGGCGGCCACATTTACGGAACTTTGATTTCCCCTCCCGTCCCCGCGCACTGTCCCACTGGCTTCACGAAGCAGGGTAATCAATGTACCCGAAATGATCCGGCCGTAAAGAATGCAGGCAAACCCTGCAACTGCCAGCGTTCCGGCGATCCGATTAACACCGGCGTTGGGAACGTCTATGAAGAAGCCTCGGATTATAAGGGTTCAGGGCCGTTCCCGTTGTCATTTACCCGCGCGTATAACAGCCAATTCGGCGCAAATAACGGAAGGCTCGGTGGTTACTGGCAGGACAACCTCGCGCCCGCAAAACTTGCTATGTACTGCGATGCAACGTATACGGTCTGGTACAACGGCAAGAAATACACAATCTGTGATTATTTACGCGTCGCGGTAACGCGCGCCGATGGTTCGCAGCTCGATTTCTTTCTTGATAACTATTTTTATACAGGCTTGACGGACGGTACTTTCAATGGGCCCTATACGCTATTTAGCGA
>JBOHZI010000191.1:0-4928 GCA_050738295.1 Gammaproteobacteria bacterium | reverse complement strand
GATCAATACAACCAGTCGCCGCTCTTCGTCGGGCAGCTTGAACATCTGCCCGAGAATGGCACCTGCCCCCGAGGCAATCTGCGCCGTCGGCCCCTCACGTCCGCCCGAACCGCCACTGCCGATAGTGATGGCGCTCGCGATCGTCTTCACGAACGGAACGCGCGCGCGCATGCGCCCGTTGTTGCGGTGAAAGGACAGAATCGCGGCATCGGTGCCATGGCCTTCTGTCTCGGGTGCGAGTCCGTAGATAACGAAACCGGCCACCAGTCCGCCAAGCGTAGTCGAGATTGGCACCCACCAGTACCAATGCGTAAAGGGTTTGGGTGCGGCGCCCATCGCGTGCGCCGTAGCGACATGAATCGTCTGATAGTGGCCGATGTAGCTCAGGACGTAGGTGTCGGTCAGGTGCAGTAGATACAGGAAAAGCTGCGCGCCCAGCGCCCCAACCACACCAAGCACAACGCATATGAGGATCAGGCGCGGGGTACGATCAAGCTTGAGCAGCCACATGAGGGCGAATACCGGCCTTGGAATTGTGCGAACAGCAGGTATTATAAGGGCCGCAGTGTTAGCATCCAAAATATGCACTTTCGTGCGCGATGTTCCGGGCCTGTAGCTCAGTTGGTTAGAGCAGGGGACTCATAATCCCTTGGTCCAAGGTTCGAGTCCTTGCAGGCCCACCAATTTCCCCGACTTGTCGGTCACGCAAAAAGGCCGGGGTCGTCCCGCGTGGTTACGGCTATTTCCCTTTCGCCAACCAGGGGGCAAGCGCGGATTCGGCAAGTGCGGGCCAGTCGCGGTTGGCCGCGGGACTGGCCGGGCTGGGATGCGGCAGGTAACCGACCGGCACACCATCAAGCGCCACTTCACGCGCTCGACGCTCGGCATAACGGCCTATGCCGACCACGGCCACCGGCCCCATCGAGTTCAGGAGCGAGCGTAGCGCAGCGTTGCAGACCGTAGTCAAAGCATCAGCTTCGGCGCGGCGCAGCTTCTCCGGCGTCATGTTGCGCCCGTCACCGATGAACAACAGCGGGCAATAGTTCCACACGAAAAAACGCTCGAAAAAACGCTCCGGCTTCTCGAAACGTTCACGCGCCCAGCCCCACAACCGACTACCGCTCCCCTCGCGTCGATGGCAATCGAAGCCCATGATCGGGTACTTCGGATGCTGTGCGGGTAAAGGCGAACCAAGCGACGCCTCGATGCCCAGCCACTCGCGCGCCATGACCACATCGCCAAATGGCACGCCGGTCTGCGCCATGCCCCAGGGACCCGGATTCATGCCCAGCAATAATACGCGGCCGACACCATTCCCGAACTGTTCGAGATAGGCATGATGCGCCGTCCAGGCATATTGCAACGGGTTATAAACATGGCTGGGCGTTGCGAACTCGAGTCTTCCCGCATCACGGCCAAGGCGCCGAGCAATATCCACAACGCTATTTTTCGAGTTTGGCACGAGTTCCATACTTTTCGGGAGAGCGTCAGTGTAGCGTGCCGCCGAATCGCAAGTCAGTAGAATAGCCGGATGCAGGACGATCTGATTCTTGACGGGCTGAACGATGCTCAGCGCGAAGCCGTGACTGCCCCACCGGGTGCCGTACTCGTGCTCGCCGGTGCCGGCAGCGGGAAAACCCGTGTGTTGACCCGTCGTCTGGCGTGGGTGATCGCCACCGAATCGATCACGCCCGACCGGGTGCTGGCGGTCACATTCACCAACAAGGCGGCCGCGGAAATGCGCGCACGCGTCGAGCATTTGCTCGAACAACCAGCGAACGCGCTCTGGATCGGTACCTTTCACGGCTTGTGCCATCGCCTGCTGCGGCGTCATGCGGAGGCGGCGCACCTGCCCTCGAATTTCCAGATTCTCGACAGCGACGACCAGTTGCGCCTCATCAAGCGCTTGCTGAAAGCGCAGGTGCTGGATGACAAACTCTACCCGCCCCGCCAACTTGCCGGTATCATCAACCGGACCAAGGACGAGGGCCGGCGCCTCGACGAACGCGAAGCGGGCCACGACGAGCACGGGCGTACGGTGGACGCCATACTCGCCGCCTATCAGGAGGCTTGCGAACGCGGCGGCCTGGTCGATTTTGCGGAACTGATTCTGCGTACGGTAAGGCTGTTCACCGCCGATAATGGCATCGCCACGCGATACCAGAATCGCTTCCGGCATCTACTGGTGGACGAGTTTCAGGACACCAATACAACGCAGTACCTGTGGGTGCGTGCGCTCGCCGGCGAGACGATCCGCCCGTTCGTCGTCGGTGACGACGATCAGTCAATCTACGGCTGGCGCGGGGCGCAGGTCGGCAACATGGATCGTTTCCAGCATGACTACGCGCCGGTAAAAATCGTGCGCCTCGAGCAAAACTACCGCTCTACGGCGCACATTCTCGATGCCGCCAATGCGGTGATCGCCAAAAATAGCGAACGCCTGGGCAAAACATTGTGGACGGCGGGTAGCACGGGCGCTCCGATCGAGCTTTACGCCGCAGGCGACGAGCGCGACGAAGCGCTGCACGCGGTGGCACGCATCGAGCGCTGGATCGCCGACGGCGGTAACGCGAACGACGCCGCCATCCTGTACCGCTCCAACGCCCAATCGCGCATTTTCGAGGAAATACTGATCGCGCGCGGCATCCCCTATCGCGTGTACGGCGGGCAGCGGTTTTTCGATCGCATGGAGATCAAGGACGCGCTCGCCTACTTGCGCCTGATCGCAAACCGCAACGACGATCCGGCCTTCGAGCGCATCGTGAATACGCCCACCCGCGGCATCGGCGCAACCACCTTGCAAAAACTGCGTGTACATGCGCGGGCACGGCGTCTTTCCCTGTGGGAGGCGTGCCGGGAGATGGCCGCCGAGTCCGACGAATTGAATGCGCGGGCACGCAACGCGCTGGCGAACTTCATGCGCCTGATCGAACAACTCGCCGAGGCCACGCAGGAGTGCGAATTGAGCGTAGCCATGGAAACGCTCATCACGCGCAGCGGGCTGGCCAACCACCACGGCAGCGAAGGTGGCGAACTCGGCGCGGCACGCCTGGAAAACCTGGCGGAGCTGGTCAATGCGGCCAGCGAATTCACGCCCGAGAGCGACGACCTCGCACCGATCGACGCCTTCCTCGCCCAAGCCGCGCTGGAGGCAGGCGAAGCGCAGGCCGACGAATGGAAGTCCTTCGTCAAACTGATGACGCTGCACTCGGCGAAGGGGCTCGAATTCCCGCTGGTCCTGATCGCCGGCATCGAGGAAGGACTCTTTCCGCATCAGAAAAGCATCGATGCGCCGGCCCGGCTGGAAGAGGAACGCCGCCTGTTTTATGTTGGCATGACCCGCGCCCGGACACAATTAGTACTATCGTGGGCCGAGCTGCGCCGCCTGCATGGACAGACGATGTACGCCCGTCCGTCACGCTTTCTCGCCGAATTGCCCGATGAGACCTACGAGGAAATCGGCCCGCGTCGCCTTACCCGTAGCAGGGATTCAAGCGCCGATGTGGACGGCCCCGCGCTCGGCCGTCAGGTGCGACACGCGACTTTTGGCGAGGGCGTTATCCTCGATAGTGAAGGCGATGGCCCGCGCCTGCGACTGAAGATCGCTTTCGAGAACGGCGGAACCAAGTGGCTGCTCGCCTCGGTGGCGCGTCTGCAAAAGCTCGATTGATGCCCGCAAAACGGTACCCGCACAGCGAGCCGCCAATCAGGTCCGCGTAACGCGCAGGACCGAAGTTGTCTTCCGCAGGCGGCGGATGATGCGGGCAAGATGCGCGCGGTCGTGCACCGTCACTTCCAGCATCAGCAGCGACGTACCGTCTTCGCGTTCGGTAACGTGCGCATGGTGAATGTTGGAGCCCTCCGTCGAGATCGTAGCCGCCACAGCGGCGAGTACGCCGCGCTGATCCTCCAGTTCGAGACGCAGTTCCGCCGGGTAGTCGCGCTGCCCTTCCTGCTGGAAGGCGATATCGACCACCCGGTCGCTGTCCTTTTGCGCGATCAGATTGCCGCAATCGACCCGGTGCACCACCAGACCCTTGCCGCGCGTTAGAAGCCCAGCAATGCGATCGCCGGGGATGGGATGGCAACACCTTGCGAGCGATACCGCCAGTCCCTCGGTGCCGCGGATCTCGATCGGCGCGGCCTCGGTCAGTGGTTCGTTCTCGCCTACGGGCACGAAATGTCGAGCCACGAGCAACGCGGGCAACTCACCGGTGCCGATGCGGCACAGCAATTCATAGGGATCTTCGATCTTGAATTCTGCAGCCACCCGCGGCAACTGACGCCGCTTGCGCTTGAGGTCGAGGTTATAGCTGGCCAGTGCCTGCTGCAGCATGCGCCGACCCAGACGCTCGGCATCCTCTGAACGCAGGTCGCGCAGAAAGCGACGCAGTGCCGAGCGTGCCTTGGCACTCACCACGAAATTCAGCCAGGTCGGGTTGGGTCGGGCACCGCGCGCCTTGATGATCTCCACCGTCTGGCCGGTGTGGAGCTGGGTGCGCAGCGGTACGACACGGCGGTCCACCTTGGCGGACACGCAAGCGTTGCCGATATCGGTATGCACTGCGTAGGCAAAGTCCACCGGTGTGGCGCCGCGCGGCAATTCAATGATTTCGCCCTTGGGGGTGAATACGTAGATTTCGTTGGGCGCAAGATCGATCTTGGCGTGTTCGAGAAATTCGATGGGTGTGGCACTTTCGGCGTTGATTTCGTCCAGGCTGCGCAATAGATCGCGCGCACGAACTTCATCCGGCCCGGCGCTCTGACCAGTCTTGTACATCCAGTGCGCGGAAACGCCATTCTCGGCCACCTGCTCCATGGCCTCGGTGCGAATCTGCGCCTCCACCGGCTGTCCGGTCGGCCCCACGATGACAGTATGCAGCGATTGATAGCCGTTGGCCTTGGGTAGCGCAATGTAGTCCTTGAAC
>JBOHZI010000190.1:0-4936 GCA_050738295.1 Gammaproteobacteria bacterium | reverse complement strand
GTACGGCGCAGATGGTCACAATTCGACTTTCACGTGGTGGTGCCAAAAAGCGCCCCTTCTATCATCTTGTAGTTACGGACAGCCGTAATTCCCGTGACGGGCGCTTTATCGAGCGTCTGGGTTACTACAACCCGATCGCTTCGGGCCAGGAAAAGCGCCTGGTGCTCGACACCGAGCGTGCGGCCCACTGGATCGGCCAGGGCGCACAGCCCTCGGACCGGGCGGCTGCACTGATCAAGGAGGCCGCTGCCGAAGCGGCCAAAGCGCCGGCTGCGGAGGCGGAGGCACCGGCTGCGGCCTGAAGCCGGATAGACAGACCATGACACCCGAGCCGGACGCCTGGGTGGTATTGGGTCGAATCACCGGGGTGTATGGGGTGCGCGGCTGGCTGCGCATTTTTTCTCATACCGACCCGCGTGAAGGGATTTTGAGCTACCCGGTGTGGTGGCTGGGCGAAGCCGGCAGTCGTCGCGAGCAGGCCTTGGCCGAAGGTCGCGCACATGGCCACGGGGTGGTGGCGCGGTTTGATGGAATAGCGGATCGCGATCAGGCACTGGCGCTGATCGGAAACGATATTGCGGTGCCGCGCAGTGTACTCGCCGAAGACGAAGGTTATTACTGGACGGATCTGGTCGGGCTGGCGGTCAGGAATCTCGACGGTGTGGACCTGGGATGCATCAGCGGCCACATCGACACCGGCGCGCATGACGTGATGGTGGTGAAGGACGGTTCACACGAGCGCCTGATCCCCTGGGCACTGGAGCGCACGGTGATCGAAGTGAACGCAGACGAAGGCTGGGTGCAGGTCGATTGGCATCCAGAGGATTGAAGCGATGAGTCAACCGGTGCCGCGTTTTGATGTAGTGACCATTTTTCCGGAAATGGTAACTACGGCGCTTGGTTTCGGTGTGGTTGGACGCGCCATCGAAGCAGGTGGCGTGCAGGTGGAGACCTGGGATCCACGGGCCTACACCAGCGACCGGCATCGCAGCGTGGATGACCGTCCTTACGGCGGCGGTCCGGGGATGGTGATGAAGTTCGAACCGCTGGCGGCAGCGGTAAGGGCGGCCAGGGCGGCGCGCTCCGATGCGGGGCCGGTGGTGTACCTGAGTCCGCAGGGCGCAAAGTTCGACGACCGGCGCGCCCGCGAACTGGCGGTCAGCGGCGCGGTCATCGTGTGCGGTCGCTACGAAGGGGTCGATGAGCGTTTCGTCGAAGCGTGTGCGGACGAAGAGCTGTCGGTTGGAGATTATGTACTGTCCGGCGGAGAGCCGGCAGCGATAGTGGTCCTGGATGCGGCGATACGCCTCATTCCGGGCGTGTTGGGGGACGAGAACTCGGCGGCGGAAGATTCTTTCGCCGACGGGATTCTGGATTGCCCGCACTATACGCGGCCCGAGGAGATCGAGGGACGCCGAGTGCCCGAGGTGCTGATCTCGGGCGATCATGCGGCCATCAGCCAGTGGCGGTTGGCCGAAGCACAGAGGCGCACACGAGCGCGTCGAACAGATTTGTTGGCCGACGATTCGGCCGGAGACGGAGCACAACCATGAGTCAGTTGATCGAAGAGCTGGAACGCGAACAGCTACGCACGGACATTCCCGAATTTGCCCCCGGCGATACGGTTGTCGTGCAGGTCAAGGTCACCGAAGGCGGGCGCGAGCGTTTGCAGGCCTTCGAGGGCGTGGTCATCGCCAAGCGCAGCCGCGGCATCGGCAGTTCCTTTACCGTGCGCAAGGTGTCGCACGGCGAAGGTGTCGAGCGCGTGTTCGCCACGCATTCCCCGCAGTTGGGTGAGATTACCGTGAAGCGCCGGGGCGATGTCAATCGCGCCAAGCTCTACTATCTGCGCGATCGCAGCGGCAAGTCGGCCCGCATCAAGGAAAAGCTCTAGCCTTTTTCGGGACTCGGGTGTAGGAGCGGCTTCAGTCGCGATACTTCGCCAGCGCGTGGAGCCTTATCACGGCTGAAGCCGCTCCTACAGATGAGTTTGTCCCTCTTTTCTGCTCTGGCAGGCAACGGCGCAGTACATTAAGCTGATCGCTGCCGTTTATTACTGCCCTCTGTCGATGATCCGAAAACTTTTCTGCCTCGTCGTATTCGCGTCTGTCCTGAGCGCGAACGGTGTGTGCCGGGCGGCAGATGCGCCGGTTCCGGCTCCCACGACGCAGGCGCCCATCGCCGGTTCACAAAACGCTGCGGCGCAGGCGGTTGCTGCCAGTGGCGAAGCGCGTGCGCTTGCCGGCGCCGGCGCATCACAGCTTGCAATCAAACTCATCGATGCCTCCCAGCCGCCTTTTCCCCAGGCGCCCGCTGCGTGGGAGGCGTGGGAACGTGCCCGGCTCGACATTCTCTCTGCGGCCAATGACGATAGTGCGCTGTATGCGCAGATTCATGCCTTGCCCGACAAGGTATCGAGCGCCCTGCGCACTTATGCCTATCAGGTAGGCGCGGGTGCCGCTCTCGGCGCGGACAATCCGGCACGTGCTCGTGGTTTTCTGCGCCGCCTGATCTGGAGCCAGACGACACCGACGCCGGCTGCACTCGCCGGGTATCGTCAACTGGTGTTGCGCAGTTATGTCGTGGGCGGGCAATTGGACGATGCCGAACGGGCATTGAACTATCTGCAACGCAGTGGCTACGCGAAAGATCGGCACACGCGCGAAACTGCTGCTGAAGTGGCACTGGAAAGTGGAAAGCCCCGTCAGGCCGTGCATCTGCTGTCCGGGATCAAGCAGCCGGAGGTGCGCCCGCTCATGTTGCTGGCCGAACTGAAGGCCGGCATCCATACTCCACGCAAGGTGGCCGATCTGGCTGAAAAGCTGGCGCGAGCCGCGGAAAAGCACAAGGATCTGCAAACGGCTGGCCGCTTCGAGCGCGTGCGCGCCGCGGCAGCCGTACGCGACAAGAACAGTGAAGTGCAGTTGGCGGCGTTGGCTGTGGCGCTGTCGCTAAATCCCTATGATGCGGGACCGTTCCAGGTGACTCCTGCGCAACTCTGGAAAACGTGGGTAAACACCGGGCTGCAATTGGGCAATAGCCGTCAATTGTTGCTGGGCGATGCGCAGCCGTGGATGAGCGCCGCTGCGGCCGAGAACAAGGCGAAGCGTCCCATGCTGGCGCTGGCGCTGCTCGCTGCCGCGGGTACCCGCAGTCCCGATGCGAGTGCGAGAGGAGCGTGCCTGGCGGCCTTCGCACAGCAATTGATGGCGCGTCCACGCGGTATTCCGTTGGCGTTGACCCTGTTTTCCGACCCGCACTTGTTCCCGGAGCCCGGCAACCTGCCGGGCGCTTTGCGTTACAAGCTACTCGAACCGGCCGTGTCCACGGGGCGCATTGGTTTTGCCTCGGCGATGGTGGCTGGGCTCGACACGCCGCCTGCGGGTGGGGATCCCGGCGACTGGCAGCTCCAGCGCGCCCGCCTGTTGCTGCTTGGCGGCGACAGCGAAAGCGGTATCAAGGTGTTGTTCGCGTTGGCTCACGGCAACCCTGCGGTGCCGGCGAAAAAACTCCTGCCGGTGGTGGTCGATCTGGAAACACTGGGCGACAATCGTGCTGCTCTGGGAGTGCTCGAAGACATGCTGGCGGGGCAACCCGCGCCGCCACCCGAGCAGGCACGCCAGATTCTGTACTGGATCGGCAAAGCCTACTCGGGTCTCGACTCGCCGCTCAATGCCGCGCGTTCCTATCTCGAAGCGGCCACCTTCAACAGCCCCTACGCGATGGATCCGTGGGCGCAGACCGCACGTTACTCCGCTGCCTCAGCGCTAACCGCGGCGGGACTTTATGGCGATGCCCAACGTATTTACGAGGCCTTGCTCAATGCCACTTCGGATCCGACTCAACAAGCACAAATCAAGCAGAAGCTCGCCGCCGTGCGTACCCTCGCCAATCGCGCCAGTGAGAAATCTGCCGATGGCAACCGCTGAATGGATATGTGACCAATGAAGTCAGCGGCATCGACCAAGGTCTTTTTCGTTAATAAAAATGTGCTCAAGGGATTTGCCCTGGCAGTCCTGCTGCTGCTGTCGGTGTATGTGCCGAGTTTCGTATTGGTCAGCGTATTGAGACCACCCCTGGTAGCGGCTGTGCCGTTGGTGATTTTTACAAGTCTTGTATTGGCTTTGCTGATCATCGCGGCACTAAGGCGTCGGTGGGGCGGATGGAGAAGCTGGGGGTTCGACTCCTGCTCACGCCGTTACCTGGTTTGGGCTGCCGTTCTAGGTATTCCAATCGGTTTGGTATTGACGTTTTTAAGCAGTTTATTCCCGGCGACAGGTCCGTTAAGCGGCTTGAAGGCAGCGCTTTGGCTACAGGTTGTTTATTTCATCGTTGCCGCGCCCATCCAGGAAGAAATCATCTTTCGTGGCCTGATTCAAACGACGTTGACGCGTCACCTGCAAGGCACTTTTTCGTTGGCGGGTATGCGCTTTTCCATACCAGCGGTATCGGCAGCCTTGTTGTTCGGCCTGATTCATCTGGGAGTCAACCCATTGGCCGCAATCGGGGCATTCGTTCTCGGCCTGTTGGCCGGGGAGCTGCGTCAGCGCAGCGGCAGTCTGTTACCGGCCATATTGGTGCATGCGATTTTCAACGCGTCCGCAATGGTGTGGATGTTTGGCTGGTTTTCCGCGTGACGCGGTTTGTCGCATATCGCGCGGTTACTGCCTTGGCGAAATTCCGGCCGTCTGCGATCAGGGAGTGACTGTGAACGAGATCGAGATCGAGGCGGAACTGCTTGCTGCGGCGCGTGCGCAGCTTGCGGCGGCCTTTGCCGATTTGCCCTCGGTCGAGATGAGCGTGGACAGGCAACGTCTCGAACCGGTGCTGGCAAAGGTGGCCGACAGGCTGGGCGACAATTTTCCTTATCAGCATCCGCTTTACGTGGGTCAGATGCTCAAGCCGCCGCATCCGGTGGCGCGGCTCGCCTATGCGC
>JBOHZI010000189.1:0-4947 GCA_050738295.1 Gammaproteobacteria bacterium | reverse complement strand
CGGCCGAGGCAACGGTTGTGCGCAATTACCTGGACTGGCTGCTGCAAGTGCCGTGGAAGAAACGCAGTCGCGTGCGTCGCGATCTGACGGCGGCACAGGGCATACTGGAAGCCGATCACTACGGACTGGAAAAGGTCAAGGAACGGGTGCTCGAATTCCTGGCGGTGCAGCAACGGGTGCGTCACATGAAGGGCCCGATTCTGTGCCTCGTCGGTCCGCCGGGTGTGGGCAAGACCTCGCTCGGCCAGAGTATCGCGCGCGCTACCAACCGGCGCTTCAGCCGGGTGTCGCTGGGCGGCGTGCGCGACGAGGCGGAAATCCGTGGGCACCGGCGAACCTATATCGGCTCCATGCCGGGCAAGGTGGTGCAGAAACTGGCCCGAGTGGGAACCCGCAATCCGCTGTTCCTGCTCGACGAAATCGACAAGATGGCAATGGATTTTCGCGGCGACCCGTCTTCGGCGCTACTTGAGGTATTGGATCCGGAACAGAATCACGCCTTTAACGACCATTATCTCGAAGTCGATTTCGACTTGTCCGAGGTGCTGTTCATTGCCACCGCCAACAGCCTGAACATCCCGCCGCCGTTGCGCGATCGCATGGAAATCATCCGTATCCCCGGGTATACCGAGGAAGAAAAGATGGCCATTGCGCGCCGCTACCTGGTGGACAAGCAAATGCAGGCCAACGGACTCAAGAAAAACGAGCTGGAGATCACCGACGAGGCCATCGCCGGTATCATCCGTGTCTATACCCGCGAGGCCGGCGTGCGCAATCTGGAGCGCGATCTTGCCAAGATCTGCCGCAAGGCCGTCAAAACCCTGCTGCTCGATCCCAAACGTGCGAAACCGATTGTGGTTGATCGTGCAGCGTTGAATGAATTTCTCGGCGTCGAGCGATTCCGTTACGGGCGTGCCGAGGAGGAAAACCAGGTGGGTCAGGTCGTGGGTCTCGCCTGGACCGAAGTGGGCGGGGAATTGCTCCGAATCGAGGCCGCTACCGTACCCGGCAAGGGCAATTTGAGCCACACTGGACAGCTGGGTGACGTGATGAAGGAATCGGTGCAGGCGGCGCTGACAGTGGTACGCAGCCGGGCTGCGGCGTTGGGTATTGCCGAGCTCGTTTTCCGCGAACAGGACTTCCATATCCATGTCCCGGAAGGCGCTACGCCCAAGGATGGACCCAGTGCTGGCATTGGTATGGCCTGTGCGCTGGTTTCCGCTTTGACCGGCATTCCAGTACGTGCCGACGTGGCCATGACGGGCGAAATCACCCTGCGTGGCGAGGTGCTGCCGATCGGCGGGCTCAAGGAAAAACTGCTTGCTGCCCAACGCGGTGGCATAAAAACCGTATTGATACCGGAAGAAAATGTCAAGGATCTCGCGGAGATACCGGATAATGTGAAATCCAGCCTTAAAATAGAATCGGTACGCTGGATCGATCAGGTGTTGAGTCATGCACTGGTCGAGGAGCCCAGGCCACTGGCGCCAACGGCGCCGGTAACAGCCGGTTCCAGGCGTGGCGCGGCCCGCAAAAGCGCCCCGACTCACTAAAAATCATTTGACATTGATTTTCGCGGGCTGGTATAACACTGGCACCGTGGCGTGAAAGTCGCGGCCGCGAGACGAGTCGCATACCCGTCTTTTTATTCCAGTTTATTTTTCTCACGAGGGGACTGTTGCACATGAACAAAGCAGAACTTGTTGAATCCGTTTCCGACTCGACCGGGCTGTCCAAGGCCGAAGCCGGCCGCGCCGTCGATGCCGTGATCGACGGTATTACCCATGCCCTGAAGCGCGGCGACCAGGTATCGCTGGTCGGCTTTGGCAGTTTCGTGGTTCGCCAGCGTGCCGCGCGCACGGGCCGCAATCCGCAGACCGGGGCCACATTGCATATTCCGGCCAGCAAGGCTCCGGCCTTCAAGGCTGGTAAGGCGCTTAAGGATGCCGTAAACTAATAGACTTGGCTCGGGTGCTTAGCTCAGTTGGGAGAGCGTCGCCTTTACACGGCGAAAGTCGGGGGTTCGAGCCCCTCAGCACCCACCAAGCCGATCAGGAGTGGTAGTTCAGCTGGTTAGAATACCGGCCTGTCACGCCGGGGGTCGCGGGTTCGAGTCCCGTCCACTCCGCCAACCTTGGGGAGGGTGCGCTGCGCACCCTCTCTTGTTTTTGGAAATGCCGTCTGGAATACCACGCGGCGATAGCCCGGGAGTAACCGCAAGGCTCGGCTCCGGTTCACGACCCGATACCGGTGCGTGACGGAGCGTAAACAGGCACTGCCCGGTGGATTGAGGGAAAAGGAACCTCTGATCTATTCATACGCGGTCGCGCCGGAGTCTTTGCGCGTGGCTGGCAAGGAATGAGGAGAGAAGTTTGCTCATTGCAAATGAACGACGAATGACGTCGTCCAGACGGGCGCAAAGACCCGTCCCCTATGGGGTTTGGCCCCAAAGACCCGGCTGCTGCGTTGCCCGGCTTGACCGTAGTCCCTGCTACGGTGCTGCGCCGCGCGCCTTGCAGCCGGGTCTTTGGGACACAAACGCGATCCGTGTATGAATAGATCAGAGGTTCCCTAAATGCTCACTGCTTTTCGATCGCATGCCAAGGGATGGATCGCCTGGGTTCTTGTCGGCCTGGTGAGCGTACCATTTGCCCTGTGGGGGATAGGTCAGTACCGTAGTCTGGTAACGACCGATTACGTCGCCAAGGTCAATGGTACGAAGATCATGCCACAGAGCCTGCAACAGGCTTACGAGCAAGCTTTTCAGCAACGTCAGACCCAGCTCAAGGGTCAATTCAACCCAACACCGAAAGAGCAATTACAGCTCAAGATGGCGGCTCTGCACGAGCTCGTCAACAACAGTCTGGTGTTGCAGCAGGCGAGCAAGGATCGCATGCGGGCGAGTAATACTGACGTGCAGGCGCAGATCAATCAGGTTCCGGCCTTTCAGGCCAATGGTCACTTCGATTATCAACAGTATCAATTGGTGCTTGCTAACAACAATTTGAGTGTGAGTCAGTTCGAAAACCAGGTTCGCACTCAGATCATGACTCAGCAGTTACAGGAAGGCATAGCAAGAAGCACACTCCCAACGCCGCGCGAAGTCTCGGCATTTACGGCGTTGCTGGGTCAGCAGCGAAAGGTGGCCTGGTTTGTGCTGCCGCTCAAGCGGTTCATGCCATCCAGCCCGCCGCCGGCAGTCGCCATTCAAGCCTACTATAAGGCACACAAGGCGCAATATTCGACGCCCGAAAGCGTGACCATTTCCTATCTCCAGCTCGACAAGAAGGCGCTGGAGTCGCGCGTAAAGGTCACACCTGACGTACTCCAGGATTACTACCGCACGCACCAGAGCCAGTACGGCATTCCTCCTGCGCGGAAGGTGGCCGAGATACTGGTCAAACCGGCTGCCGCAGGTACCGCTGCGGTTGCCGCAGCAAAAACCAGGGCTGAAAAACTGTTGTCTCAAATCAAGGCGGCGAAGGATCAGCAGGCAACCTTCGCTACTCTGGCGCGCAAGGATTCCGACGATGCCATTTCTCGCCGTAATGGCGGCTCGATCGGTTATGTGGCGCGTGGCCAGCTCGCAAAAAATCTTGACGATGCCGTGTTCGGATTGGGCGCAACGGGAGCCACTGCCGGACCCATACGCACCCATCGGGGCTGGGTACTGCTGCAACTTTTGGGTAAGCGTAGTGGCTCGGTACAGCCCTTCGCCAAGGTCAAGGCGCAGGTCACCACGGATTACACCACGGACAAGGCCAAGGATCTGTATTACAAGCTGGATGGTGATTTTGCCAACCTGACTTACGAAAATGCGGGATCGCTGGATGCGGCCGCGAAGGCACTCAATCTGAAGATACAGACAATAAAGGACGTTACCGCGAATAAGGGTACGGGCATTGCCGAAAACGAGCAGGTACGCAAGGCGGCTTTCAGCAACAGCGTGCTGACCCAGCACCAGAACAGCAATCCGGTCAAGCTCGGTGATGAAAATGCCGTGGTGCTGCGGGTATCGAATGTGACGCCGAGTCAGGTCAAGCCGTTGGCTTCGGTGCGCAAGGATATTGTTGTGGCGCTGGCGCAGAAGAAGGCCCGGGAGACGGCTGCGCAAACCGGCGCAGCGACGCTCGCAAAGCTGCGCGCGGGACAATCGATGGCTTTAGTAGCCAAGGCGCAGAATGCCGACCTACAAGGACCTCTGGAGATCAAAAGCTCGGATTCCAAACTACCGCCTAACCTGGTGCAGGCCGCGTTTAGCCTGGCTCCAGCTGAGGGCAGCAAGGCGCGTTATGCCACCGTTGCGATGCCGGGCGGAGGTCAGGCCGTGTATGCCCTATTGGGGGTCAAGCCGGGACAGGCCGATAATCTGAAACCGGCCGAACAGACGACTTATGCCACTCAAATCGGTCGTATTTATGCCGAGCAGAGTGCGCAGGATTATTTGTCATGGATGCGCTCCAAGGCCGATATCAAGGTTGTCAAGAGTAATATCCAGTAGAGCGCGGTTCGAGGACTCGGCGTGAGCATGCCGCCGCTCTCACGGCGCGTTTCACCTGGCTTTAGTAGCCAGGTTGCGTCGCAAATCAAATCAAATAAAATAAAGTTGTGCGGTTCTGCTGCGCTCCTGAACTACTAATTCATTTGCGCCTGTAGCGGCAAAGAGAAGCGAGGTTGATTATGTTTATATTGCTTCCATTTTTATGGCTGGTTGCCTGGCTCGTCATTGGCGGACTGATAGCCGCTTTCAGCGGGTTCTCTCCCAAGAATGGAGGGCTTACACTTTTTTTGGTGCTTTTTCTGGGCGGTGGCTTTGGTTTGCCGATTGTGGGCGGGATTGCCTGGTGGGCATGGTCGCGAATCCGTCAATGGCGTCAACAGCGCTAAACCACACATTTCCCATGGTTTGCTGTGGGTACCATTGGGATGGGGGTTGCATAGCAGAAC
>JBOHZI010000188.1:0-4988 GCA_050738295.1 Gammaproteobacteria bacterium | reverse complement strand
TGGCGGCACGGCCGGACCTGATCCGTTCGTTCTTCAGGCATCCAAGTGTTGCCTATATTACTGACTGCTGAGTAAGGCTGACTTGGCGAGGATCCGCGAGCGCTCGCGATGCCTTGTTGTTATTGTTCTTGAGGGTAAGGACGACCTAAGCGTCTACGAGATCTGGCTCAAGCGCATTTCTGAAGGATTTAAGTGGGAACCCATGATTGCTCATGGCAAGAGAAACTTATTGGATTTTCTGGATATTGTGAGAAGGGACCGTACTCAAATCGGGATATGTACCTATTTCATTACGGACCACGATTACGATGGTCTCCGCTCAAGAGAATTAGGTAATGACGTATATGTTTTGCCTTCTCACTCGACTGAGAATTATTTGACCGGGGAAGATGTTTTTGGTTCGCTCCTGAGGACCGAAATGCAAGTACTTGGTGATCCGGGTCTACATGAGGCACTTATGCAGCGGTTTCGGGACTGGGAGCGTGACTTCATCGAATTAATGAGAGCGCCTTGCGCGAAATTATTTGGAGCCTGTAACGAAAAAGTTGGTAATGTTGTTATTGACGATTCTCTTGGCGACTTTATCAGTATCGACTGCAGTGGAGTTAAGCAGCGTGATACTGCAAATTTGGATACCGTCGTGCGTACAGATCACTTGATCTCAGCGTTCGCGCTCCAGCGAGGGTTTGAGTTTTTGAATCGGCCCGATTGCCGCTATTGGATCAGGGGTAAGTTTATGTATTACTTCTTTCGGTGCATTTTTGAGATGTGTTTCGCTGATAGACGGTCTGAACACCCGATTTTTTTCCCGGAGCGGGCGTATGGCTTGGGTCAATCACCATCGGCTATTGATTATAGGAGCCTGGCTGGTAGGTCAGCGCTGCCTGCTGGACTGCGGGATAGGGTGCGAGACTGGGTTGAACGTTGTACTCGGGCATGCGAATAGGAAAAGAGGTCAGGGTTCGTAGCATCAAGTTTGAAGTGCACGGTTGATCAGCCTTCATCGAAGCACGCTTCCCCCGTAAAACAGGGGTCAGAGTCGACTTTCGAGAAGGTCTGAGATGTCGGGTGCCGGCTTCCGCGGGCCGCCGATCGTTTTCGGTCCGACGGTCCGGCCCAGCTGCGCTTCGATCCCTCGGTGGAAGTGACTGGAGCCGTAGATGTGCTGGTGCTGCAGGTTACGGCGGATGGCGTCGGTTTCTTTGGGATCGACGGCTTGCATGACCAGCTCGCGGTAGTTTTGCCGGCGCTCATACGGGGTTCGACCGAGGCCAGCCATGGCGGGGTGCGGGGTGATCATCGGATCGGGTTCGCCTAAAACAGGGATCAGAGTCGACTTTCGAGAACGAAAAACGGTAAGAAAAAACGGTGACAGATTCACTTATCCTGTGAAAAGAACCGCTTCGACATCGTGTAATTATTTCCGCCGGCCGAATGGACCTTGTGCGCCCGGACCTGCCGACGCGGTCGAGTCACTCGTGAACCTTGGGCTTCTAAAGGATTTTCCAGCCTCGACGGCAGCCCTGTCTAGCGCGTCGGCAATTTGATTGACCGCCTCGCCGAATGTCGAATCGACGATGTTGGTGTCCGGTACGGGCTTTGTTCCTTTGTGCGTCAAGGTTTTGTGGTTGGATACGCGAAACGTGGATTTGACACCGGTTTCTCGGTCGCGAACGGTGTAGTAATGGCTGATTCCAGTCGACGCTTCCAAGCTGACGCGCAGTCCATGAGCCTTGAACCAGCCATCAATTGCATCGCCGGTCACTTCTGCGCGCACATCAGCATTGATGTTCACGAGTTCGTCCAAAGACGACACACGCAGCAACCGTTCAGCAGGAAAGTCGCGGCGCTTGATCGCATCGATCGCGCGGTTGGCAGATTGGATAGCGCTCCGCGTTGCGGAATCGCCGACTGCGGGCCTATCGGCGCCGGCGACGTTATCGGAGGTCGCCACGCCGGCATTTTTAGGACCTTTCTCATCTCGTGCAAACATCGGCTGGCCTCCGTTGGATAAAATTCGACGTCCCCCCGTTTTCAGGAGCGGAAGGGTCTACCGAGGTTACTGTAGCTGGGCTTCAGCCATCGGATTCGCGTAGGCCGGATTCGCGTAGGCCGTAAAACAGGGGTCAGAGTCGAATTTCGAGAAGGTCTGGGGTGACGGCGTGCGGCTTTTTCGGGCGGCCGATTTTCTTCGGGCCGGCTTTCCGGCACAACTGTGTTTCGATGGCTTGGTGGAAGCGGTGGCTTACGCGGTGTCGTCGTCTCGATCTCAAAGTCGGCCTGTTCCCCTCTGCTCAGGGTAGCGGTAAAACGGCTCGGCCTCACGTCGGTATCGAATCGGGTAGGATGACACTGATGCTGTCAGCCCCGCTCGCCGCTGGAGAGCCGCCGTGAAGGAAATCGTGTTCCTCGTCGAAGAGTCCGATGAAGGCGGATTCATCGCCCGCGCACTTGGCGAGTCGATCTTCACCCAAGCCGATTCCATGGAGGCGTTGCGTGAGGAAGTGCGCGATGCGGTGCGTTGTCACTTTGAAGAGGGCGACGGTCCATCCGTGATTCGGCTGCATTACGTCAAGGACGAAGTGCTCGCGGCATGAAGCTCCCGCGGGACACGGACGCTCGCGAGCTCATCAAGGCGTTGCAGCGCATCGGTTATATGGTGGTGCGCCAATCTGGCAGTCATATCCGCATGCAGACCGAGCAGCCGAAGCCACACGCGGTGACGATCCCCAATCATTCGCCCTTGAAGCTGGGGACTTTGTCGGCAATCGTCGGCGATGTTGCAAAGCAGCGAAACATGGACAAGGACGAGCTGCTTCAGTTGCTGTTCGGGAAATAAAAACCAGGATCAGAGCCGACTTTCGAGAAGGTCTGAGGTGTTGGGTGCCGGCTTCCGCGGGCGGCCAATCTTCTTCGGTCCGACGGTCCGGCGCAGCTGCGCTTCGATCGCTCGGCGCAAAAAGGTGTCAGGGAAATTTTCTGACGGGGGTATGCGACGAGCGGCAAAACGGGGGCGTTGACGGTAACGAATCCGTCGTTCCTTGCGTCATGCAGCGAGACGTTCGATCCGCGCTGCCTTGTTGCCGAGCGCGCGGTGCGCTTCCTCAAGGTCGTAATCGGCTTGCAGGCCCAGCCAGAAGCGTTCGCTGGTGCCCAGGGCAGCGACGAGTCGCACGGCGGTGTCGGCGCTGATGCCGCGCTTGCCCAGCACGCTCGTTGATGCGGCGCGGTGGAACCTTGGTGGCGCGCGCCAAGGCGTTCTGGCTGATGCCGAGCGGCGCCAGGAATTCTTCGAGCAACACTTCGCCGGGGTGGATGTTGGGCACGGCTTTCATCGCTGGAATTGAAGCAGAGGCAGTGGCGGTATCTGGCAAAAAAGGGGACGGAGTGAGATGGCCCGGATTTGACGGACACCTTTGCTCCAAACAATGCCTGCAGGATTGAAAAACGGTGTGAAGATTGAAAGGCAGTGTCGGGGACCGTTTGCCTGCGGCAACCCGCGTCTCGTTGCCGGTAATGAGTGGTCTGTAGCAAAGTGAGGCAGGAAAGGGCGAAAATTTCCTCACGGCCTTTCAGGGCTTGCTCCAGCTTTGCAGCAGGTTATTGCGATCAAATTCGACTTGGCGATTGTCGGGGTAGAGCCAGGTTTCCGACATCGGCCGGACCAGCCTGCGTTCTGGCGGGCCGATTAGCGCGATGACTTCCCGCGAATCCATGCCACGATGCAGTTGGCTCCAGTCGGAAGGCGCCGGCGGCACCGTGGCGGTGGCTTCGGGCTGGCGGGGGCTGGTTGCTGGCGTCGGAGCGGCGGTCGGCGATGGTTGGCGATGTGGCACCGGCTGCGGGGTGGCCGGCGCCATGTTCAAGCGCCGCTCCAGTGCGGCGACACGTGCCTCAAGTGCCTTGATGCGCTCGTGGTCAGTGGTCTGACCAGTAGTAGTTTGCGCCAGTGCTGCCGGGGCAAGCAGCGCGAAGGCCAGTCCGCAACATAGTCCTGAGATCAGCAGATGCTTTCGCATGACGCCTCCGGTGTTGGTGCACGGCAGCAGGTTATCAGGAATGAATAAAACAGGGGGCAGAGTCGACTTTTCTGCTTTGACGAGGCAATGGCGACGGCGGTAATACCGCGGATTGGCAGGGTGGCTCGGCTGATCGGGTAGTATCCGTCAGCTGAACTGGTTGACGGCCATCTTGCGATGTTTGAAACGCGCACGTTTGACGATCCGCTTGTGTTGGACCCGAAGGTCCGTGCTCGCTGGGAGTTCATTGAGACCAGCTCGGCCGCGGCGGTATTGCGGTCCGTTTGCCCTGATGAGTGGCGTGACATCGTGCAGGTACTGGAAACCTTCTCGTTGGAACCTTCGCACTGGCTTAAGAAAGGCGGGAATCGCGGCGATATCGCCAAGATCCTCGATGGAATGTTCGGGGATCGCGGATGGCGGGAAATTCGCGTGGACCTTGCCACGCAGGGGGTGTTGCTTACCAAGGCAGGGAAGGAGGTCGACCGGCTTGCAGAGGTCTACCAGGAAGGCTATCTGGTTGACAACTTCAAGGGCCGCGTGGCACTCGACGTCGAATGGAATGCGAAGGATGGAAACCTAGATCGCGACTTGTCGGCATACCGCGCATGGCACGAGGCGGGCGTCATTTCCGCGGCCGTGCTGATTACGCAGGATCGCATTGCCCTGAAGAAGCTGGCAGAGCGGTTGTGGGCCGAGTATCAGGAAACGTTGCCAGAAACCGAGCGCGGCGCAAAGCTGCCGATTGACCTTGGCACATCGACCACCACGAACCTCGAAAAAGCGGCCTTGCGTGTGCGACGCGGCGTAATGGGCACCTGTCCGCTGTTGATCGTGGCGGCCACCCAGGCAACCTGGAACGGCAAGTCTTATTCCGCAGCCTGAAACAGATCTGCGGTGGCCGCATTGTTTCCGCGTCCGCGTGGCCGCATCGCCGTTTCCGAGGCTTGGAGCAGTGACCGCACGCGT
>JBOHZI010000187.1:0-5006 GCA_050738295.1 Gammaproteobacteria bacterium | reverse complement strand
CCGAAATCGGTCGCCAACATTGGCCATGCCGGTCCAGCCAATCATCAGTACGGTCTCAAGGACTTCTGGGCAGCGGCCGACAGCGGACACCTCCCGGCGGTCAGTTACCTCAAGGCATCAGGCGTCGAGGACGGCCATGCTGGCTATTCCGATCCGATCGACGAACAGCGTTTCCTGGTCGAGACGATCAACCGCCTGCAGAAACTGCCAGAGTGGTCGCACATGGCGATCCTCATCACCTACGAC
Source organism: Gammaproteobacteria bacterium (assembly GCA_050738295.1). Taxonomy (GTDB): domain Bacteria; phylum Pseudomonadota; class Gammaproteobacteria; order JAKDMP01; family JAKDMP01; genus JBAUSV01. The sequence continues at coordinate 4,760 of JBOHZI010000187.1, read as the reverse complement.
GATTCCGACGGTTGGTACGACCACGTTATGGGCCCGATCGTCACGCAATCCGACGACCCCAAGCACGATGCGCTCTTCGATCATTCCTGCGGCACGAATCCGGAGCACGTCTATCCCGACCGCTGCGGCTACGGACCGCGTCTGCCGCTACTCGTGATTTCGCCGTGGAGCAGAGTCAACTACGTCAACCATTCGATCACGGACCAAACCTCGATCCTGCGCTTCATCGAAAACAACTGGCACCTGCCGCGGCTGGGTAATGAATCGGCGGATGCCAAAGCCGGAATTCTCGACGGGTTATTCGACTTTGGCGCCCAGACGCACGCTGCAAAACTGTTTCTGAATCCAAAAACCGGCGAGCCGGCAAAATAAAAGTCGGCGCAAACGGTAAAAACATCGCCTGCAGGAGTCCCGCTACGCTGGGCGATAAGACGTTTTATTCGGCGCCGCATCACGCGGTAAACTGCGCTCCACCAACCGATCCCTGCGTGTCGATATCTTGACGATCGATCGCTCAGCTTGGCTGCACTCTTGCCCTGCGCTTAATCATTTTCGTCATTCCCGCGAAGGCGGGAATCCAGTCAAGCAACGTATCCCGACGCAGTCGGGATACAAAATCCAACTAGATTCCCGCTTTCGCGGGAATGACAATGGTGGACCTTCGTTATTGGTCTTTCGCTACCGGGCCGGCGGGACGGTCGATAACGAGCGTCACGTGTTGCGTGCCCGATTTCGGCGTGATGCGTTGTGTGCCGAGCAGCACGCCTTTTGTATCCATCGCGTTGCCGCCGGGCGACAGGCGGGCCTGAATTTCCACCACCCCCTCGGCATGACTCAAATTGTGCCCCGTCAGCATGGCATCGGCATCGCTCAACTCGACGTGCAGCGGAAAATTCTTAACGTTGATGCGACGCACGGCGAGCGGCGGCCCGCCATTCGGATTGCGGGCCAGAACGAACAGTGTTTCGCCGGGCTTGAAACGCTTGGCCAGACCGGGCGACAGTTTCACTTCGATCGCGATGCGTGGCGCTGTCAGCGTAGCCGCAGCAGCACCACTTGCTGCCACAGCGGGCAACGCGGAAGTGGCTGCGTTCATGGCCTGCAAACGCGTACGGATCAACTCCGCCATCGGCGCCGGAATGGGTTGTGCGAGCAGGTGCCGCCAGCGTTGTGCGGCCAGCGCGTTGTGTCCATTAGCCTGCGCCAGCAACCCGCCATACCAAAGCCCGCGGATATTGCCGGGATCGGCCTTGAGCACGGCAGCGAAAATGGCACGTTCCTGTGCCGTCGGATGTTGCGGATCGGCAAGCACCTGCGCTTCGCCCCAGGCGCCCAGCAAGTCCGGATCCTGTTCGTGGTCGAGTTTGACGGCATGTCCGTAAGCTGCGGCAGCAGCAGCGTAATCGCCCATGGCGCTTTTCGCCTGACCGAGTGTGACCCAGGCATGCATGTCTTTGGGATGCGTTTTCAGGTGCGTCTGCAACTCCTGCAACATGCTGTGCACCCGATGCATCACAGCCACGCGATCGCCCTGAATGCCAGCCCGCCAATTGCCCTGCTGCCAATACAACACACCGGCCACAACGACCACCAGTACCATCAATGCGATAGCCCAGCGTTTACCGGAGGTGCGATGTAAGGGTGCCGTTTCCCGGTCATCCGCTTCGATGTCTCGTGCGGCCTGTTCCAGATCCTCGGCAGGCAACACGCCAGCCGTTACGTCATCGCGTAATTCCGCTTCCAGACGCGCATGCAGAGCAGTCGGTTTGTGCGCCTGTGGACGATGACGCAGAGTAATCCAAACCAGCGGCGCAAGCACGCAGATCAGCAGCAGGATGGCCGCAATCAGAAAACTCATGGCCGGTCCTCGTGCGATTCTTTTCCAAGCAGAACGCTCCGCCGGCGCACGGCATAGGCGGCCACGGCGAGTGCAATCAGAAGTAGAAGGAGCGGGCCGAACCAGAGCGCCCAGGTGCTGCGCTCAACGGGCGGCTTGTACACGGCGAACAAACCGTAGCGTGACACCATGTAGGCGCGTATCTGTGCATTGCTCTTGCCGGCAAGCAATTGCTCGCGCACGATGCGACGCAGATCGGCTGCTATGCGCGAATCCGATACAGCTATGGGTTCATTCTGACAAACCGGGCAACGCAAGGTGCTCGCGAGCTGCTGATAACGCAACTCCAGCTTGGGAGACAACACGCCAGGTCCGCTCGGCGCCTCGACAGCGAACGCCGGCACCGATAGCAACGCAAGCACCAAACACAACACAAGCGCAACGTAGCCCGCTACTCTTCTCCGAGTCCCCAGTTCCCAGTCCCCAGCCCCGGTGTAAGGAGTCACGTTCCAGCCTCCAGGCGCTTGACCAGCGGCAGCACCTGCGTCTTCGCCACCTGCAAACTGATGACACCGGTGAATTTGCGGCGTATCTTGCCCTCGCGATCCACCACGAACGTTTCCGGCACGCCCCAGATTCCCCAATCCACGGCAGCCTGTCCCTGTGGGTCGAAAATGACCTGCCGGTAGGGGTTGCCCCACTTCACGAGCCATGCCTTGGCCTGCGGCCGGGTATCGGAATAGTCAACACCGTATATCGTCACGCCCTGGCGAGCTAGCCAATCGAGATTGTGACCCTCATCGGTACAGGCCACGCACCAACTGGCAAAAATGTTAATCAAAAACACTTGCCCGCGCAGATCAGTCGAACTGATTTTCTTGTGCGCGTCGTCCAGCGTAGTCAACGTAAACGAGGGCATCGACTTGCCGATCAATGGCGAGGGAATGGCACGAGGATTGTGCCCAAAACCCAATGCAAAAACCACAATCACTGCGGCTACCACACCAAGCGCAATCAGTGCCCAAACTGCTCTGCGCATCAGTCCGTCTCCCCGATTTTACGGCGCCGTCGGTAACGTGGATCGGTCAGTGCCAGCAAGCCACCCAATGCAATCAGGAAACCACCCAGCCAAATGAAACGGACGAGTGGGCGCACCTGCAGACGAACACTCCAGGCGTTATCGCCTACTGAGCGACCCAAGGCGACGTATATGTCACGCGTCGGCAACCAGTTGATGGCCGATTCACTGGCCGGCGTACCCCCTTTGTAGATACGATATTGCGGACTCAACAGAGCAACCTGGCGCCCATTCCGGATTACTTTGAAGGTGCCCTGTTCGCCTTGGTAATTGGGGCCGTTGATGTTTTTCGCATGCAGAAAGGTAAAGCTGTAACCGGCCACGTGGGCCGTTTGACCTGGCCGCAGACTGACATCGAGATAACTCGACAAAGTGGACGCAACAATAATGCCCAGCAACAGCACTCCCGCCCCGAGATGCGCCAGCGTCATACCCCATACACCGCGCGAAAGTTTGACACGTTGACCGGCCGGAGCCTGGCGCACGCGGCGCACCAACTCGGAGCATGCACTGACGATCACCCAGATGGCCAGTGCCACACCGGCGATGGTGATGATCGGCGCACCGCCCCACATCAACGCACCCACGACAATAGCGATTACCAGGGCGATCACAAACGGCCAGCGCAGTCGGCGCAGCCATTCGTGTGTGTTGCCACGCCGCCAGCGTACGCTCGGCCCGAGCCCGATAAACAGGAACAGCAACAGCATGATCGGCACGAATACGCGATTGAAATACGGTGGGCCGACCGAGATGCGCCCTGCGCCGAGCACTTCGTAGAACAAGGGGTAAATTGTGCCGAGCAACACAGCGGCGCAAGCGACTACCAGCAATACGTTATTGATGACGATAAAACTTTCGCGCGAAAACAGCGCAAACCCGCCGCCGGTGTTGATCAGGCGCGGAGCCCGCCAGATATACAACGCGAGTCCACCGATAATAGCGACGCCCAGCAATACGAGCACATAAATGCCACGCTGTGGATCCACGGCAAACGCGTGCACGGAAACCAGCACGCCGGAGCGCACCAGGAAGGTACCGAGCAACGCGAGCGAAAAAGTGAAGATCGCGAGCAGCGTGGTCCAACCCTTGAAGGTTCCGCGCTTTTCGGTCAGCAGCAACGAATGAATCAGAGCTGTCCCGAGCAGCCACGGCATGAACGAGGCATTTTCCACCGGGTCCCAGAACCACCAGCCACCCCAACCCAGTTCGTAATACGCCCAGAAACTGCCGAGAGTTATACCGATGCTCAAAAACATCCACGCCGCCAGCGTCCACGGGCGCGTCCAGCGAGCCCAGGCCGTATTCATCTTGCCGCCGATCAGGGCCGCTACGGCAAAGGCAAAAGCCACCGAAAATCCAGTGTAGCCCATGTAGAGCATCGGCGGATGAATCGCCAGCATCGGATCTTGCAGAATCGGGTCGAGATCGGCGCCGCTCAGGGGTGGCGGCAAGGAGCGCAAAAACGGATTCGACAGGAAAACGGAAAACACCAGAAAGCCGACACTAATCAATCCGAGCACGCCGAGCACGCGCGCCGAGAAAACCGCCGGCAGCCGGCGGCTGAACGTCGCCACTGCCGCGCCCCAGACAGCGAGTATCAATACCCAGAGCAACAGCGAACCCGAATGCGCGCCCCATACGCCAGTAAATTTGTAGACCAGCGGCACCAAGGCGTTGGAATTTTCGGCCACGTACTTCACGGTAAGGTCAGTGACTACGAAACAGTAAGTCAGGCAACCGAATGCGGTGGCCACCGCCAGTAACTGTGCATAGGCCAACGGGCGGGCCAGCGCCGTCAGTCGATCGCCTCCGCGCCATGGGCCGAACAGTCCAGCCACCGCC
>JBOHZI010000186.1:0-5024 GCA_050738295.1 Gammaproteobacteria bacterium | reverse complement strand
GTGTCGTACATCGAAAGCCCCGCGGTCACCGACCCCCCGGGAGAATTGATGTACACGCTGATGTCCTTGTCCGGATTTTCGGACTCCAGAAAGAGCAACTGCGCCACCACCAGATTGGAAACGTGGTCCTCGATGGGTCCGGTAATGAATATCACCCGCTCCTTGAGCAGGCGGGAATAAATATCGTAAGCCCGTTCGCCGCGAGCCGTCTGCTCGACCACCATGGGCACCAGTGTCTGGGCCTTGATCTCGCTCATGCGTTGTCTCCCGCGCCATCCTTTTCAGGTTCGATGAATTCGAAGAAACCCTTGGGCTCTTCATTGACTTGCGCCTGTTCGATCAGAAAATCGTAAGCGATTTCTTCCAGCACCAGCGATTCTATCTGACGCATCACACTGTTGTCCGCACGCATTGCACGGGCCTGCGCCGTCGGATCCTCGGCATCAGCCGCAAATTCCTCGATCTTGCGCTCCACACGTGCCGGATCGGGCTGGAACTGCTCGCGTTCGATCAACTGACTCAGGGCGAGGCCCAGGCGAACACGGCTCTCCGCCTTTTCGACGAATGGCTCACGCGGCAGATCAGGGACGCTATCGGGATCGACCTGCAGGCCGAACTGGCGCATCGTCGCTCGCTGCTGGCGCACGACTTCATCATCCACCAAAGCCTTGGGCACATCAATTGCATTGGCTGCGAGCAAGGCATCGCCCGCCTGCTTTTCCATTTCGCTGCGGATCCGGGTCTCCAGCTCGTTTTGCATATTCTCAAGTACCTTCTCACGCAAACGTGCCAAACCGCCTTCCTCAATGCCCATGTGGCCGGCAAATTCGTCGTTCAATTCCGGCAGATGGCTTTCCTCGACGCGCTTCACGGTGACCTCGAAGCTGACCGGCTTGCCCGCCAGTTCGACCTTTGAATAATCCTCGGGGAAAGCAAGATCAAGCGTACGCGTGTCGCCCGCCTCAGCGCCAACCAGTCCCTGTTCGAAGCCCGGAATGACCGACCCGGAGCCCAGCACCAAGGGCATGTCGGTGGCGCTGTTGCCATCAAAAGGTTCGCCCTCGATACGGCCCTCGAAATCGATCACAACCTGATCGCCATCGGCGGCCGTCCGCTCCACCGCGTGCCAGTGTTGGTGCTGGCTGCGCAGCCGGTCCAGGATCGCATCCACATCGGCCTCGCCGATCTTGATCTGCGGCCTGATCAACGCCGCGTCCGCAATGTCCTTGACCTCGAATTCGGGATAGACCTCCAACTCGGCGATAAAGGTGTAGCTGCCATCGGTGGTGGTTTCACCCGGCTCCACAGTTGGTGCCGACACCGGAGAAATATTTTCGCCCTGCAAGGCCTGGGCATAGTGTGAGCGCACCATATCCGCGAGCACATCCTCGCGCACCGCCTCGCCATACTGCTGGCGCACCACTTTCGCCGGCGCCTTGCCGGGACGAAAGCCCTTGATTTTCGAGCGCTTGGCCACGTCGCCCAACCGCTTAGCCACTTCCTGCTCGATTTGATCCCCGGGGATCGTGACTGTTAGGCGACGCCCCAGACTGCCGCTCTGCTCAACCGATACCTGCATGAGTGTCCTCTGTTCCGTTCGTGTCTTGCGAATCGTCCCCCGAGGGGAAATGTGGTGCGAAAGGAGAGATTCGAACTCTCACGGGGTATTTGCCCCACCGGCTCCTAAGGCCGGCGCGTCTACCATTCCGCCACTTTCGCCTGCTACCGCCTCAAGCTCAGCCGATTTTCGTCAACCGAAGCGTCAACCGCGCATTATACGTGGACGACCTTGCCAGCGGTGCGCAAACGGCAACCTCCGGCTCAGCCGGCGGCGCGCGCCGTCCTGGTCTCCTCAGCCGCCGCACCGGGGCCGTTCAGCAGCGCATCCCGCGTGGCTTCGACCACCAGTTCGACTTCCTCGCTAGTGATGGCGAAATGCGGCGTGTAGCGCAGCGAGCGTGCGCCACCATGGATCACGCCCACGCCATGCCGGCGCAGGTATTCCTCGGTGGAGCCCGTGCCAAAGGCCTTGTACTGCGGCGCGAGTTCGCAGCTGAACAACAAACCGGTGCCCTGCACCTTGGTGATCAGCCCGCCCAATTCTTCCTTGAGCGCCTCGAAACGCTCGATGAACTCCTGACCGCGTTCGCGGATGTTCTCTCGCAGCTCGGGCGTAATCGCCTCTAGTACGGACACGGCGACATCCATGGCGCGCGGGTTGGCGGTCATGGTGTTGCCGTAGATGCCCTTGCGATACAGCCCGGCGGCACGAGCGTTCATGGCGAGCATGGACAGTGGGAACTGGCCGGCGTTGAGCGCCTTGGAGTAAGTCTCCATGTCGGGCGCTTCCAGCGCCTCGAAGCCCGGATAATCGACGATGGAAAGCACGCCCTGGGTTCGCAGCCCGGCCTGGATCGAATCGCTCAGGAGCAGGCTGCCGTGGGCTGCGGTCAGCTCACGGGCCAATGTGTAAAACTCGGGGGTGATGGCCATACCCGGATCGCCCTCGCCCATCACCGGCTCGAGAAACACGGCCTCAACAAAAACATTCTCGCGTTCGGCGCGCGCAAAAACATCGCGCAGATCGTCAAGGCTGTTCGGCGCAACCGTCCAGAAATCGTCCTGGTGGCGATAGCTGGCGAGGTGCGTGCGGTAGGTCTTGCGCGAGGAATCGGAGAACTGGGCGGGACGGTCGGTACGGCCATGGAAACTGCCACCCATGGCCACGTGTTTGATCGTCTTGCCGGCATGACGGCCACCTTCGTCGGTCATCGTCTTGGCATTCACATCGGTAATGCGGCTGGCCACTGTCACCGCCTCCGACCCGCTGTTCATGGCGAGGAAACGCGTGAACGGGCACTCGCCGCCGCGGTTCCGGCCAATCTCGTGGCGCAGAGCCTTTACCAGGCGCAACTGCGAGTAATTCGGGGTCATGATGTTAGCCATCACATGCGGCCGGTTCATGGCTTCGAGCACCGTGTCGGGCGCGTGGCCGAGGCCCAGCATGCCGTAGCCCCCGTTGTCGTGAATGACCGCGCCGGCCACGGTCACAATCCAAGGGCCGCAGGCCGCCAATGTGACGTAGGGATTGATGGCATCATCGGGGTAGAAATTGACGAATCCGGCCTGGATTGCCTCCGCCTGCTCGGCTTCGGGGCGCGTCACCAGTTCGGGAAAATCTTCACGTAGACGAACAAACTCATCGCGCGCCATTTCCACCGCCCGTACCAATGTCGGGTCGCGTTCGGCGAAACGGGTAATGTCCGCATCGGACAAGCCGTGGCTCGAAGCCGGGCCGCTGTGGCCGCGAATCTGTTCCAGAATCCGGATGACGTCGGTCATGTTCTCACCTCGCATTTCGAAGAAGCCTTTCGTGGCGGCTCTGAGGCCACCCGGCTTTTGGGGTAATTAGTTATTTTATCATTGCAGCAGGCGCGCTGGACACGTATCGCTTAGCTGTCGCGTCGACGCAACCCTTCAAGGATCTTGATGACACGTAACACCACCAGAGTCAGAAACGTCGCCCCCAGCGCTACCACGAAATGCTGCAATGCACATGCCAGACCCACGCCCGCCGCAAACAGGATGGTAGCGGCTGTCGTGAGACCTTTGACCCGTCCGCCATCGCGGCTGAAAATACTGCCGGCACCGAGAAAACTCACTCCGATCACAATGGCCTGCATCACGCGCACAGGATCGGCGCTGAACTGACCCGCTGCAAAATGCGCTGCAAAGTGGGCGGTCAGTCCCATTCCCAGCCCGGCAAACAGCGCGGATGCCCCTGCCACCAGCATATGCGTGCGAAACCCAGCCGGTTTGTGGGCCAGCTCGCGCTCAAAGCCGATGAGTCCGCCCAGCGCCATAGCAAGGGCGACCTGTCCGACCAGAATCAGTTGTTGCAACCAATCATGCATTAGGGTTTAAAACACTGGCGAGCGGATAATAAATTGTACGTGCCCTTCTATTTATCCAAAGAAGGCATTCGACCTCATAAAAATATAAGGAAAACTTGATAACTAACTAATTTATATGGCGTCCCCGACGGGACTCGAACCCGTGTTACCGCCGTGAAAGGGCGGTGTCCTGGACCGCTAGACGACGGGGACGCTGCAAGACTACTGAAAAGCTACTGCGCTCGGCACTTGAATGCGGGCGGTGCACGGAATGCTCATGTACCCACTTACACTCCGCTTCCTGCGCGCCGGCCGCCTTCAATCTGCCTTCGCTCGCTACGCGTTTCAGCAGCCTTCCAAAGCAAACTTCAGGACTTCTCAACCAGAAGCTATCGAAAAATTCGTGGTGGAGCTAGGCGGGATCGAACCGCCGACCTCCTGCATGCCATGCAGGCGCTCTCCCAGCTGAGCTATAGCCCCACGAAAGCTTCACGAAGCTGCGTATTTTACCCGTTTTCGACCAATCACTGTCAAGCGTTTTGCCGGGTAATCCATTTCTCTGCCTGTTCAAGGCGGGCGAGCGTCTCTTCACGGCCAAGAATCACGAGCGTCTGATCGATGGGCGGCGACACCGCTCCGCCCGATACGGCAATTCGTATCGGTTGCGCCACCTTGCCCAACTTGAGCCCGGCGCTTTCCGCCTCACCAGCCACCAGAGCGTGGATGGATTCGGAGTTCCAGTGCTCCAGTTCACGCAGCGCAGCGGTCACCTGCTCCAGTACTGCTCCCGCCTCTGCCGTGAGGTGCTTTTTGGCGGCCTTGGGGTCGTAGTCATCGGGCGCCACAAAAAAGAAACGGCTGTTTTCGGCCATTTCCAGCAACGTTTTGGCGCGCTCCTGCTGCGCCGCCACGATAGCTGCCAACCATTCCCGATCCGTACCCGCATCAATCTCCAACCGCCGCAGTTGCCACGTCAGTTCGTCCACCAGTGCCTCCGCCGGGCGGGCCTTGATGTAGTGCTGGTTGATCCAGTCGAGTTTGCCCATATTGAGCGCCGAGGCCGAATGGTTGATGTCGGCCAGATCGAACAGTTCGACCATCTCATCGCGCGTAAATATCTCCTGATCGCCG
>JBOHZI010000185.1:0-5040 GCA_050738295.1 Gammaproteobacteria bacterium | reverse complement strand
CACATTGCCCTTATAGACAGTGCCAGTAATATTGTAGGTAATGTCTTTTTTGCGCTCACCTTTCTTGTTGATTGAAGATACGACCAATGCCCCACTTACATGTCCTGGAGAGGTCTCAACAAGATGAAGCATATCTATATCAGGACCATCATGCCCAACAAAGATGGGTGCGAGTTTTTGGCGCGAGCAAGCGGCATTGCCGACCAATATCAAACAAAGGACCGATATGCGTAGTATTAAAGTTATGCAGGCTTGTCGGTTCATTTCATGCCTAATTATGAATTTTGGACAGAATACCACTTAGCGGAACCAAGGTTATAGATACTACTCGTGTCGGCTTTTCCTTCGGGGCAGCAGGCGTCTGGACAAGGGGAACCAGAGGGTGTAGGGCAGGCAGCGTGCCAGTTTGAGAATCCAGGCGAGACGGGTTGGGAAGGCTATTTCGAAAGTGTTTTTGTGCAGGCCGCGCACGATGATTGCGGCGGCCTTCTCGACATCCATAATCAGCGGCATGGGGAAGGGGTTTTGCTCGGTCATGGGTGTGTGCACGAAGCCGGGGCTGATCAGGCGCAGACGGATGCCTTGGCGGGCCAGACCCGGTGCCAGGGATTCGGCCATGTTCTGCAGGGCCGCCTTGGTGGCGCCGTACGGAGCTGCTTCGGGCAGTCCGCGGTAGGCGGACAGGCTGCCCATGATGCAGATTTCGCCTTCGCGGCGCTCGCTCATTGTTTTCAACACCGCTTCCAGACACTGGGCCACGCCCAGCACATTGACTTCGAACACCTGCCGATAGCCTTCGGCCGAGAAGCGGTCGCTGCGCTGCGGGCCGTAGAGGCCGGCATTAAGAATGGCGCAGTCGATAGGGCCTTGCTCCGACTCGATCCGACTGACGATCTGACTCACGGCGGCGGCTTCGGTGACATCGACAGGGTAGGGGATGATGCGGCCGGCCAGCAGGTCCGCCTCTCGAGCCAGAGCCTGTAACGCTTCTTCACGGCGTGCAGAGGCAGCAACGGTGGCGCCTTCAGCCGCCAGGGCCAGAGCCAGAGCGCGGCCAATGCCGCTACTAGCGCCCGTAATCCAGTACAGTGCCTGCGTTCCTTTTTGCATGTTTCCTGCCCCGTTTCACAAGAAGGCCAGCTTATCGTATAGTATTTGTACAAGTTTTGTTCAGGTCTAGCCATGAGCCAAGACAAGGCACTTCATGACAACCCCGGACTCGCCGTTTATCCGATCGGCGAAGTCGCACGGGTAACTGGTGTCAACTCCGTCACACTACGGGCCTGGGAGCGCCGCTATGGATTGCTGCGCCCACAACGTACGCCCAAGGGGCACCGTCTTTACGCCCGACGCGATATCCAGCGCGTAAAACGCATCGTCCGCCTGATTGATCAGGGTGTGCCGGTGGGGCGGGTACGGGCGCTGCTTGATGGCACCGAGAATACGCGCGGTAAAGCCGAAGTCACGCCTTTCGGTGCCGAGTTTGCAACGCTGAATGGGCAGATTCTCGACGCCTGCGAGCAATTCCGCTCCACAGCGCTCGATGCGGCATTGCACCAAGGCCTGTCCACATTGCCGCTAGACATTTTTTATCGTCGCGTCATCGAACCCACGCGTATGGAACTGCGGTCGCGGGCCGAACGCGCGGAGATGCCGGCAGCCGTGATCGCCTTCTTCGATGCGCTTGCGGGACAACGCCTGGCGGCTCTGCTGGTACAGCGTGAGACACAGCACGCCAGACAAAACAAGACGGTCTGGCTGTGTGGGTTGCCTCGCGAGGACGAACGCATAGCGCTGCTTGCTCATGCGCTGGCCTGTGTCGAGCGCGGGCTGCACCCGGTTGCGCTGACAGCACCCATACCGCCGCACGCCATTGCCAATGCCGTACATCGAGCAGGCGCCTGTGCTTTGGTGCTGATAGCGCGTTCGCCGGTCGTGGACAGTGCCACCGAACAGACACTGATGGCCCTGAGCGGCAAGGGTGGTGTGCCCTGCCTAGTGGGCGGCGCTGCTGCGCTCATGAGTGAAGATGCGTTTTCCGCGATCGGCTTCGAGGCTTTGCCGTCGAATCTGACCGCCGCTGCAACGTTGATTCAGAAACGTGCCGAAGTGACCGGGACGGATAAAACACAACCCATCCGTCGCGAGGGATGATTTAGTTAGTTAGTTATTTATATACATTAACTTAAATAATTTTATTAACGTGAAATATCACAATTCAGCATGACGGCTATTGTCTGGTTTGGACCTGATCTCAGGCTGGCCGATCATCCGGCCCTGACTGCGGCGCTAGCGCGTCACCAGCATATTGTTCCGCTGTTCGTGTGGGATGGGGAAAATAGCGGCGAGTGAGCTATCGGGGCTGCTTCGCGCTGGTGGCTGCACCGCAGTTTGCTTTGTCTTGACAAATTGCTACGCCAGCGTGGCAGTCGCCTTATCGTTCGCCGGGGCGATGCACGCCATGTCCTGCCCGAATTGGCGACTGAAACCCACGCCGAAGCCGTTTACTGGTGTCGCCGTCACCAGCCGGGCATACGGATTCGTGATCGCGAAACCGCAGCCGCACTCAAAGACCAAGGAGTAACGGTTCGGGTAACAGGCGGTCATTTGCTCTTCGAGCCGGATGCCATCGCCAATCAGTCGGATCAACCGTACCGCGTGTTCACTCCGTTCTGGCGCGCTGCTTTAAGTCAGGGCAACTCGATTCAAATGCCCGAACCGGCACCCGACAGCTTGCCCGCAGTGGACAGCACTCTAGCCAGCGAGACTATCGACGAGCTGGGCTTGCAGCCACACATCGCCTGGGATGACGGGTTACAGGCACGCTGGACGCCAGGCGAGGCGGGCGCTCAGCGTCGCATCAAAGAATTCCTCGGCAGCGGTGTGCAAGGCTACGCTGAGCAGCGTAACCGCGCTGATCATGCCGGCTCTTCCAGCCTGTCCCCGCATCTGGCGTGGGGCGAGATCTCGCCGCGACAAATCTGGTGGTTGGTGCGCCAGGCCGAGGTCGGCGCCGGTGGAGAGTCCTTTTTGCGTGAAGTGGGTTGGCGAGAGTTTTCCTATCACCTGCTGTGGCATTTCCCCGACAGTCCGACGCAACCGCTTGATGCCCGATTCCGTGACTTCGAATGGCGGGACGACCCGCAAGCGCTTTCGCGTTGGCAACGCGGGCAGACCGGTATCCCAATAGTGGATGCGGGTATGCGCGAACTGTGGCACACGGGCTGGATGCACAATCGCCTGCGTATGGTGGTAGCGTCGTTTCTCACCAAAAATCTGCTGATTCCCTGGCAGGACGGTGCGCGCTGGTTCTGGGACACGTTGGTGGATGCGGATCTCGCCAATAACACTCAGGGCTGGCAGTGGACCGCGGGGTGCGGTGCCGATGCCGCGCCGTTTTTCCGTATCTTCAACCCGGTCAAGCAGGCCGAGAAGGCCGATCCCGAAGGCTGTTATGTACGCCGCTGGGTGCCAGAGCTGGCAAGCTTGACTGATACCTATCTTCAGCAACCCTGGAAGGTTCCGGCTGCGGCGTTAAAAGAAGCCGGCATCGTGCTTGGCCGGGATTACCCCGAACCCATGGTCGATCTACTGACCACACGCCGCCGCGCGCTGGAGCGGTTTGATCGGATCAAGCAGGCAAAGAAGTCAGAGGAGGATTAGCCATGCAGGCACTGATCTCGTGGTCGGCCTGTTGCTGCTGCCGTATCTGATCTGGGTGGGATTCGCCGGTTGTCCCAATGCCATGCTTTGGAGGCTCAACCGTCGCGCTTTGATTTAAAGCGTCAGGTCATACCAGTAGTGGTTCGCCTGGCGTACCCAGCCTTCGCGTTCGTAGAGGGTTCGAGCGGGAGTGTTGGTCTTTTCGGTTTCCAGTGTGAGTCCTTTGGCGCCTGTGGATGCGCCGTGACTACGTGCTGCATTTAGCAAAGCACTAGCTACGCCTTGATGGCGTGCGACTTCGGCGACGTAGAGGTCGTTCAGCAGCCAGATTCGGCCCATGCCAACCGAGGTAAACACGGGATAGAGCTGGGTGAATCCGGCCGGCTTTTCGTCTAGGTACGCGAGGAAAATGACCGATTCGTCGTTTTTCAGGCGTTCACCGAGGAAGGCAAGCGCGCCGGCAATGTCGGATGGTTCGCGGTAAAACTGCCGGTAGGCGTCGAACAGGGACGCCAGTGCATCGAGATCAGCAAGTCCGGCACGTGCTACAGAAACCATGCAATCTCCACTCGATTCGTCGTAGCCTAACTTGAATGGCGGAAGGCGTCGTGACCGGCGTATCGGGCTGCTGTGCCGAGGCGGCGTTCGATGCGCAGAAGCTGGTTGTATTTTTCTACCCGTTCTCCACGTGCCGGTGCGCCGGTCTTGAGCTGTGCAGCACCGAGCGCGACGGCAAGGTCTGCAATGAAGCTGTCCACGGTTTCGCCGGAGCGGTGGGAAATCATTACGCCCCAGCCGTTATCCTGGGCAAGGCGGGTGGCTTCGATGGTTTCGCTGAGGGTGCCGATCTGGTTGAGCTTGATGAGCACGGCATTAGCCGTGCCTTCGGCCAGCCCCCGGCGGATCAGTTCGGGATTGGTGCAGAAGATGTCGTCGCCGACGAGTTGAATGCGGTTCCCGAGTGTTTCCGTCAGCGTGTGCCAGCCGGCCCAGTCGGATTCGGCCAGGCCGTCTTCAATGCAGACGACGGGGAAGGCATCGACCAGCTTTGCGTAGTAGTCGCTCATGGCAGCGGCATCCAGCGTGCGGTTTTCGCTGCGCAGTCGGTACTGATCGTTTTCGAAAAACTCACTCGAGGCCGGGTCGCAGGCAATGACGACGTCCTTGCCCGGTGTGTAGCCGGCCTTCTCGATGGCGTTAACGATCAGTTCCAGCGGTTGTTCGTTCGAACTGACCTTGGGTGCGAAACCGCCTTCGTCGCCCACCGTGGTATTCAGGGATTTTTCCTTGAGTACGCTTTTCAAGGCGTGATACACCTCGGCGCCCCAGCGCAAGGCTTCGGCGAACGATTCCGCGCCCACCGGTGCAATCATGTAT
>JBOHZI010000184.1:0-5072 GCA_050738295.1 Gammaproteobacteria bacterium | reverse complement strand
GCTTCAAGGCCATTGTCCACGGCGAAGTGCGCCTCTGCGACGTATTCGCCAGCTGCGACTTTCCGATCATCCTGCGTCCCGTGGGATCCCATGCGGGGTGCGATCTGGTCCGGATCGACACCACGCAGGAGATTTCCGGCTATCTATCCAGGGTGCACGCCCCGGCGTTCTTCCTGTCGCGGTTCATCGACTACAGGGGCAAAGACGGCCTCTTTCGTAAGTTCCGGATTGCGCTCATCGCCGGCCGACCCTATGCCTGCCACATGGCAGTCTCCTCGCACTGGATGATTCACTACGTCAATGCGGGTATGTACGAGGATGCCGCCAAGCGCGCCGAAGAAGCGTCCTTCATGCTGCATTTCGATGAATTCGTGGCAAGGCATTGCGGCGCGTTGGACGCCGTCCACCGGCGATCGGGCTTGGACTACGTCTGCATCGATTGCGCCGAGACGCCGGACGGTGAACTCCTGATCTTCGAGATCGATCACGCGATGGTGGTCCATGCGATGGACCCCGAATCGATATTCCCGTACAAGCAGACCCACATGCTGCAAGTCAAGACGGCCTTCGAGCAGTTTCTTTTCGGACTCAACGTTGACGCGATGCCCCCAGTTCGCATCGACTGATCCCGCGTAAGCAATAGATCGCCACGTAGCGATACATGTAGCGCGATTTTGCGATGAGATGCCAGCTTTTGGGCACACGGCGTCAGGACCGCTTCTGGCCTATCGTGAACCAGCGTCGTCTGCCATCGAACCATAGTTTACTATTTGGTTCGAATGAAGCGGACATTCACAACGTAGCTTTGCGGCGCGTCGCAGCCGGCGGAAAAACCGGCGCGACGCCAAAAATCGCCAGCACGCCATCCTCGCTCGCCAGCAGCACCGCCGTTTTGCCTTCGCGTTCGAGCCTGTCCAGCCGGACTTCCAATTCGGGCGAGCACCGGCCCAACGCCTCGATCAGACGGTGGTTGCCGAGTTGAAACCACTGCCCATCGATGCGGGCCTTCACGCCCCGACCAGGCAGTGCAGTGAAGTCGGCGGCCTCGGGCACACTGCTTTCAGCTTCCACCGGCGGCACGAAGTCGATGACGGCACGCTTGCCCTCGGTGAGTGTGCCGGTCTTGTCGAGCGCCAGCGCTTTGAGGCGGCGACCCGCTTCGAGGAATGCGCCTCCCTTGACCAGAATGCCGTGACGCGCCGCGGGGCCGCGAGCCCGCTCACAATTGTCACCGGCGTGGAGATCACCAGCAGCACCAGCGCGCGGTAGATCCAGCCGAGCCATGGAGGAAATTGGACGCGCGACGATTGCTTCCACCGACACGGATAGTCTGGCGCTTGGGTATCTGGTTGTCGCCGCCGGACTGCTGTTGTTCAAGATCGTTGCGCTTGCAATCAGATGAGCGCGCGTTGAAAGCGACAGTACATGCCTATGCTTTAACGTGACAAGCTTAGCGGAGGAGAAATAAAAACGGCCTGTCCTTGCTGGGTTTGGCCTAGCCACACCTTCGACCTTCCATGATCGGTCCGGGCCACACCTTCATTCCTCATGCTGCTGATTCGCCATTTCCAAGCAGCCACTTGACGCTGTGGTGGCTGTTACCTTCACCTCCTGTTACGGCAAAACCCACGAAGGGATCGTGCTGGTTCTGTTGGGAATGCCTATTGCCACGGCACGCATTTACCTCGGGGTTCACTTTCCGTTGGACACGCTCGGAGCTGCTGCTGTAGGCGAGCTGAGTGCGTGGCTGACGTTGCATGAAGCGCGTTGGTATCTGGACCCGATCTTCCGCTTTGCCATCCACATCCATCGCAAACCGTTCGGCAGGCCGATCGAGCTGGGATGGGTTCACGAGTGAACCCTATCGTTGGGCTAAGTCAACCTAGCCAAACTGATTGCATATCCTCTTTACTTTGGCAGGAGAACACCGTGACCAAATTGCCCACGACCAGACCAACCTACTGGCTCATAAAGGTTCCTGAAGTCACGCTTTCATTCTGGATTATCAAGATTTTGTGCACTACAGTGGGCGAGACGGGAGCTGATTTCTTGGCGGTCAATGCAGGCTGGGGCCAAAGTCTCACCCGCATGGTCATGGCCGCATTGTTGACAGCCGCCTTGTTCACGCAGTTGCGCACCCGCCACTATATATACTCCCTCGATTTACTGGCTCACGGTGGTGTTAGTCAGCATAGTCGGCACCCAGATCACCGACCTGTTGACCGATGGCTTGGGGGTCAGCTTGTATATCAGCACATCGGTCTTTGCTACGATGCTCGCTGCGATCTTCTTCGTCTGGTATCGGATCGAACGCACGCTGTCCATCCATGACATCGTGACGCCCCGCCGAGAGTTGTTTTATTGGGCCGTCATCCTTTCCACGTTCGCACTGGGAACCGCTGCCGGTGATCTGGCAACCGAGGCGTTGAGCCTGGGTTTCATCTGGGGAGCAGTCGCTTTCGGCGCATTGATCGGCGTCACCTACGCCATCTGGCGCATGGGAGGTAACGCCGTACTGACCTTTTGGATCGCCTACATCCTGACCCGCCCCTTCGGCGCCGCGCTCGGCGACCTGCTCACGCAGGCCAAGACCTACGGCGGCCTCGGCATTGGCGCCATGTGGACCAGTGCTCTGTTCCTCTCGGTGATCGTCATACTGGTGGCCGTCGAGCAGTTCGACATGAACACAAGCAAATCCGCTCAGGCTGCTGAATAACCATCTTTCCACTTCACAACGAGAAAGCATGCCCGCGCTGCACTATCTCGTCCGTCCTGCCACCGCCGCATTCATCGCGACGTTTTTGGCCTTGGCGGCCGGCTGTTCCAAACCCGCCGACCAGGGTGGCGCAGGCGCGGCGCTCGCTACAGCCGCCCAGGCCGCCACGGCATCGCAAGTCAGAGCCTCGAAGCTCGGTGATCTGTCGGCATTTCACAGCATCGCGGTGGACGTTGCGGTCGTGGTAGACAAAGGCGATCTGCCTGCCGCTAAGACTCGCATCAAGGATGTGGAAGTCGCATGCGATTCGACCGAGGCAAGCCTGAAACCCCGAGTTGCCGACGACTGGGTAGTGTCTCAGTTTGAGTTTCAGGAATGGGTGAAAAGGGGCTGTTACGCCACTTGAACCAACGACTACTTGTGGTGCGCTGTCGTCGGTTAATTCTTCGCGCGATTGATGAGCAGTCCGAGCATGACCAAGCTCGCAGATATGAAACGCCACACGCCAAAGCCTTCCTTCAGCACAAAGGTCGAAATCAACGCTGCGAAGAGAACGCTTGTCTCTCTCAAGGACGAAACCATACCCATTGGTGCGACAGTCAGGGCCCAGACAATGATCCAATAGGCGCCGATCTGCATTGCGCCGCCAGCGATTCCAACCTTCATGTTTGACTTCGCGACACGCCACATCTCGCGCTTCTTCCATAAAAGGGCGATGAGAAACGTCAGCACACCATCGCCAATAGTCAGCCACACCGCGAATCCCAAGGCGGATCCCGCACGACGGGCACCCAAGCCGTCGGTGACGGTGTAGGACGCTATGCAGACACCGGTTGCTAGGGCAAAGAGGACAGCGCGGCGGTTAAGTCGGGTGATGTTGCCCTTGTCGAAGGTGAGCGCCATCACGCCAACTGCGAGACACAATATTCCAATGGCCGTCACTTGGCTGACCTGCTCGCCGGCAACAAATATTGCTCCGGCTGTTACAAGAATTGGTGCTGAACCCCGTGCGATCGGATAGACCTGCCCGAGATCGCCGTGATCATAGGCGACGGGCAGAAAGAAGTGATAGCCCGTGTGGATCAGTATGGCCAGGACCAGCAGCGGTAGGCTGCTCGCATCTGGACTCGCGACGAAGGGAAGCGCCGCCACGGACAAAAGACTCCCGGCGAAAGTCACGATCGCCATGACCGCGACCCGGTCTCCGTTAATCTTTATCAAGGTATTCCAGCCGGCATGCAGCGCGGCCGCTAGCAAGATCAGCGCGGTTGTCTGTATAGTCATAACCGAGCGCGCATGGGATCAATTGCCGCCAAGAAATTCAAGATGACGATCGGTGGATTCTGTCAGTTGCGGAGTGATTAGGCAATACGCGCACTTCCTGAGCAAAGCCGATTTCAAACGCCGCTTCGCCAATTTCCGCAGAGGGTCGTGAGCGGAAATTTAAACTGAGACGCTACCGACGACTGGCATGCTCTGGATAAGGCCATTGATCGCGCATTGGTTGCGCTGCGACTCGATGCGCGGATTACAGGGCCGCCACGGCGGCCCTGCTGCAGAGTTTCGACTCGTTTCAAGGAAGGGCTTGAGCTGGTGCTTTGGTAATAAGCGATCAGGACGACCCCTTGAATCGAAAAAGCGAAAAGAAGGCACTTGAACATGGATATTGCGGGTCTGATCCAATCGTATGGCTATCTGGCCGTTGGCGTGGGGACTTTTCTGGAAGGAGAAACCGTGCTGCTAACTGCAGGTGCCGCGGCCTCTCACGGCTTTCTCTGAATGCCCGCACTCATCGCGATAGCAGCCTTATCGAGTTTTCTGGGTAACCAGACCTTCTTCTATTTGGGACGCAGGTATGGCACCAAACTACTGGCGCGTTTTCCTTCCCTGCAGTCGCGTGCGGCGCGCGTGAACGCGCTGCTGGAGCACCATCACGTGCCGCTCATCCTTGCCGTTCGCTTTATGTACGGACTGCGCATCGCCGGGCCCATGGCAATCGGCATGAGCGCCGTTCGCTGGTCCAGGTTTCTGGTTCTGAACCTGGCAGGAGCAATCATCTGGGCGATCATGATCGCCAGCATTGGCTACGGGCTTGGCCAGGGCCTAGTCTACTTGCTCGGCAGCCTTGATGCCGACGAAGCCTGGCTGCTGGTCGCTCTCCTGCTTCCGGCAGGCATCTGGTGGCTTATTACCACGGCAAGCGCTCGATACGCACAACGCGTCTATAAGCGTGGACTTGATGCTTGATGCCGTGCGGACTTGCGCATCTGCCGTGACGCGGCGTTTACGGCCAATCACTATGTGCGCCCGGTTTACCGGATTGCCGCCAGGATCCACCGCAGGTTTTTCGGCAGAC
>JBOHZI010000183.1:0-5109 GCA_050738295.1 Gammaproteobacteria bacterium | reverse complement strand
GCTATGCGGTACACGATTCACTGTTCGCGGGCTTGCGTTCACACTTTCGCTGGCTGAGAAGGATGGGACAAGCGCCGGCCACGGTGTGATTCAATCAGCGCACATGTAAAAGAAAGGCCGGTTGAACCGGCCTTTCTCTTCAGGGTTGTGCTGATTCCTACTTGTTGCCTGTGCTCGGCGTTTGCTTGATGCCGAGGTTGTATGCCTCGAAGGCCCATACATCGGCAGTCTGCGCGATCTCCTTGTCGGTGGGCATGTAGGTGTGGCTCGTGCTGCCGGTGGTGTGCAGCAGGATCGGGTTGGCGCAACCCTGAGCGCGCTGGATCTTCGCTGTGAACTTGAACTCGTGGCTCGGTACCACACGGTCGTCGTCCCAGGACGTGGTGATGTAGGTCGGTGGGTAGCAGGTGCCCTTGTGAATATTCTGTAATGGCGAATACTTGATCAGCCACTGAAACGCCTGTTTGTTGTCCGAACTGCCGTATTCGGGGACCCAGAACGCGCCGCCCGAAAACTTCTGGTAGCGCAGCATGTCGAGCACACCATGGCCGATGTAGGCCGCACCGAAGAGCTTCGGGTGCTCGGTGATGGACGCTCCGGTCAAAAGGCCGCCGTTTGAATAGCCCTGAATGCCGAGATGCTGCGAAGAGGTATAGCCTTTTTTGATCAGGTATTTCGCGGCCCACGCGAAGTCGTCAAACACGTTCTGCTTCTTGCCGAGCATCCCGGCATGGTGCCACTTCTGACCATACACGCCACCACCGCGTAGGTTGGCGACGGCATAAACGCCGCCCATCTCGAGCCACACCGGCAGCATCGGGCTGAAGGAAGGTGTAATCGTGATGTTGAAGCCGCCGTAACCATACAGCACCGTCGGGTGGCTGCCGTCGAGCTTGATGCCTTTTTTCGCGACGATGAACATTGGCACCTTGGCGCCGTCTTTCGAGGTGTAGAACACCTGTTTCGTTTCATATTGCGAGGGATCGAACGCCACGTCCGGCTTGAAGTACGTGCTCGTCTTGCCGGTTTTGACGTTGTAGCGATACAGCGTGGCGGGATACAGGTAGGAGGTAAACGCGTAGTACGCGGTTTTTGAATCGTTGCGCGCGGAGATGTCGCCAATCGTACCGAGTGTCGGCAGACTGAGCGTGTGCAGCAATTTACCGCTGGTGGAGAACTGCTTGAGACGGCTCTTGGCGGCCACCTGGTAGTTGGCAAGGATGTCGCCGTCCGCCAGCGTCGCGCTCGAGAGCACGCCCTTGGCCTGCGGCACCACCACGTGCCAATGTGCGGGAGCAGGATCGTCGAGCTTCGCTGCGACGATGCGACCTTTGGGGGCGTCCAGCGTGGTTTGCAGGTACAGCGTGTCGCCTATGTGACCGATCGGTGAGTACATCGCGTCGTTATTCGTGTACAGCGGCTGGATCTTGGCGCCGATGTTCGGTTTATCCGGATTGCCGAGGTCGGCGTAGTACAACTCGTTCTTCGAGATGGTGCCGTTTTGCAGATACACATAAAGGTAACGGCCGTTCTCGCCGACACCGCCGCCGATGAACGCACGCGGCAGATCCTTACGGGCATATATTAGTTTATCGTCGGATTGCGGCGTGCCAAGTACGTGGTAGTAGAACTTCTGGTTCTTTACCGCATGGCTGATCGCTTTTTCACCGCTCGGCGGCTTGGGATAGCGCGAGTAGAAAAAGCCCTTGTCGTCGTGGGTCCAGGAGATGCCCGAGAACTTCGCCCAGCGGACCACGTCCGGCAGTTGTTTGCCGGTTTTCACATTCATCACGTGGATGCTCTGCCAGTCCGAGCCGCCCTTGGATAAGGCATAGGCATAGTACCTTCCGTTCGGCGATGGCGTGCCTTCCTTGACCGCGATCGAACCGTCAGGCGAGAGTTTGTTCGGATCAAACAGTACTCGCGGCTTGGCGCTGGACGAGTCTTGCACGTAGACCACCCCCTGGTTCTGCAGGCCCGAATTGCGGTCGAAGAACAGCATGCCGTTCTTGAGCTGATCCGGCGTGCCTTCCTTGGCGTAGTTCCATAATTTGGTCAGGTGCTGGTTGATCCAGCCGCGCACCGGAATTTTTGCAAGGTAGGCATCGGTCAGCTTGTTTTCTGCTGCGACCCACTTGTGGAGTTTCGGACTGGTCAGGTTTTCCATCCACTGGTACGGCGCCGGCACCTTGGTGCCGAAGTAATGATCGACCGTTTTGTCGCGATGGGGCTGCGGGTAGTGCAGACCGCCGGACGAGGCAGCGAAGGTGGGAGCGGCGGTGAATAGCGCAGCAACGCCAAGCGCAATAATCGAGGATTTCATGAGCCGTAACCGGTGTGGGGAAGTCGAAATTAAAGCACGAATGAAGACACCAATCAAACAGAGTGGCGGAGGCAGTACACTAATCGGGTGCTGATTGATGGAGCCAAATATGGATTACGTTGTGGTACCGCCGATTCGGCCCACGTTGCCGGTTATCGGCACGGAGGAGCGTTTCCCGGTGCGTCGGGTGTATTGCGTCGGGCGTAATTATTTGGCACATGCCCGCGAGATGGGCATGGAGAAACTGGAGGCGCCGTTTTTCTTTACCAAGCCGTCCGATGCGGTTTTTGTGCCCGAGGCACCCGAGGGTGTGGTGCCGTATCCGCCGGCGACGCATCAGCTTCATCATGAAGTCGAGCTGGTGGTGGCGCTGGCGCGTGGCGGCGTCAATCTCGATCCGACGACTGCAATGGAGCGGGTTTTGGGTTACGCGGTGGGTATCGATCTGACCCGCCGCGACCTGCAGCAGGAGGCCCGTGCTCAGGGCCGCCCATGGGATATGGCCAAGGGCTTTACCTCGGCCGCGCCGTGTACACCGATCCGCCTGGCCGAGGCGTGTTTTCCCCAGGGCTTTGGCGGTGCGCTCCGCCTGGCGGTCAACGGCGAAGAGCGCCAAAATGGACGGCTGGAAGACATGATCCTCGGCATCGGTGAATTGATCGCGGCCTTGTCGCGCCTGGATCGGCTGGCTCCGGGCGATCTGATCTTTACCGGTACGCCTGCGGGTGTCGGCGAACTGGTGGTGGGCGATCGGGTGCACGCAGCGATCGACGGTGTAGGCGAGTTGACGTTCCGGATCGCCGCCTAGGAGTCTGTCCGACTTCACGGCGTAAAATGGCATCACTGCGAACGGAAGCTCTTTCATGGATAGGTCTGTTTACTTGCCGGGGCGCTCGGTGCCGATGAAAGTGACCAATCATCACGCCGTGCTGGAACATCCACTGTTACCGCCATTCCCCGGATTCATGCAGGAAGCGGTCTTCGGCATGGGCTGCTTTTGGGGCGCGGAACGCTTGTTCTGGAAACTGCCGGAGGTGTGGACGACAGCCGTCGGATATGCGGGCGGCGTCACGCCGAATCCGACCTACAAGGAAAGTTGCAGCGGGCGCACCGGCCATGCCGAAGTGGTGCGGGTGGTGTTCGACCCGGCAAAGCTCGACTACGAGACGCTGCTCACCACGTTCTGGGAGAACCACGACCCGACTCAGGGTGCGCGTCAGGGGAATGATGTGGGCAGCCACTACCGCTCGCTCATCGTGGCTGCCGACGCGGCGCAACAACAAGCGGCAGAGGCTTCGCGCACGCACTACGAGCAGGCGTTGTCTGCGCAGGGGCTGGGCCCGGTCACGACCGAAATCGTGACGGCGGCACCGTTTTATTACGCCGAGGATTACCACCAGCAATATCTGCACAAGAATCCGGGTGGCTATTGCGGGATCAAGGGCACCGGCGTGAGCTGCGCGATCAGCGCCTGAAAATCTTTACGGTTGGGTTCCCAAGCCAACGCTACCTTCATTGCCGGCACCCCGAATGAAGTTCCACTGGTAGGTGAACGTCAGTCGGCTGGTGAGCTTGCGTACGGCCGGTGGGAAGGGCGGGAACGGGGCCGCCAACCTGATCATCTTGAGAGCCGCGGCATCCAGCTCCGGATAACGGGAACGCCGCATGGGCCTGACGGATTGAATACTGCCATCGGCATTGAGCGTAATCGTCAAGGTCACGTGGCCGTGCTTGATGTACGCCGGCACCAAGGCGCTGTAGTGTTGGTTGCCGACGACCTCGATGCGTGTACGCCACGCTTCCAGATAAGGGGCGTAAACGGAAGCACGGGTATTGGTTGTGTCTGCGTTGCGCTTCGGATGTGCGCCGTGCAGCCGTGGCAGCGTCACTATTGGTGAGTGCGAATCGGCGTTTTGGGCCTGGCTTGGCGGAACGAGACGCGCGAGCAGCGGAGGGCGTTCGCCGGCCCGCGGCGCGGGTCCGCTGGCTGCCAGTCGTGGTCCCGTGGTGCTGCCGATCACGCTGTGCCTGGCGGGCACGGGATGTGTGGCGTCGGCCTGGAGCAGACGCTGCAGAGCCGGTGATTCGGCCCGGAAAGCGGCGGCGAGGTTCAAATCGGGCTGCGTGAAGGGCTCTCCAGCGCCGAGTGCGGGTCGTGGCGCATCGTGGCGACGCGTGTTGCCGGGGCCACGCTGATTGGCCTGGGCCAGGTAATCCACATTGCGCGGCGGCGGCACGACGCGGGTATCGCGCACCAGGGTGACGGCCACGGTGCGGTTGTGCGACGGCCGGGGTACCAGTGAGACAAAGCCCACGCCGAGCAGAATGACGCCGTGGGCGAGCAGGGCGAAGATCAGCGCCGTGATCAGTCGTTCGCGGGTAATCAGGCGATTGCCGACCGTGAAGGGCAGTTCGGTCGAGTTCATGCCGGAGGGGTTTGGGCGGGTGCTTCGATGGCATTGAAGAAGTCGCCGGCAATGTTGAGCCCGAAGGCGCGGTCAAGCTCGCGCACGCAGGTCGGGCTGGTAACGTTAATTTCGGTGATGTGCTCGCCAATGATGTCGAGTCCCACAAGGCTCAAACCATCGGCCGCGAGTCGGGGGCCCACCGCTTCGGCGATGCGTTTTTCGACGGTACCCAGCGGGCGTGGTTCGCCGCGGGCGCCGGCGGCAAGATTGCCGCGGTTGTCGCCTTCGGCGGGCACACGCGCCAGCATGTAGGGCACGGGTTTGCCGTTAATCACCAGTACTCGTTTGTCGCCCTCGCGGATCGCGGGCAGGTAGCGC
>JBOHZI010000182.1:0-5173 GCA_050738295.1 Gammaproteobacteria bacterium | reverse complement strand
CTCCTCTGATGGAAGACCATCAGAGTTGCAACAGAATAGAATTCAAGGTTGATGCTAAAGGCAAAGCGCAGGATTTCCATGTCTGGGCGCATTATTTAATGCCAAACCGAGGGTATCACGTGGGAAATATTTGGCTCGCTCCCAATAAGTTCGATCGTTTTACTATGCAGGCCTTGTCACGCTGGCGTTTCCATCCCCATATAAAAAATGGTGAGCCGGTTCCTACAGAGCATGTAATAAGAAGCACGTCATACACCAGCAACATACTGTCTTTTCCATTCTTTAGGACATTAGAGTGGTTGTGTACATTACCGCCGATGCACGGAGTGCATATTGTGGTGGCGTCCCGTGCGATACCAGTCGCCGCGGCTACCGCAGTTATGGCGGTGCGGGCTGAGGATGGGAAAAGCATTGATTTAGGGCCGATTTTCGTTACTCTAAATCCAAAATTTTTGCCGCAAAAGATTAGGCGTCGACATGTTTGGCTTCAATTTTGCGTGGATGTGTCCGGAAGGGTGAGTGATGTCATGGTTCGCGGCCCCAAACCTGATTTGGGTTATGTTCTTACAGCGCGCCGCGCATTGGAAAAAATAAAATTTCCGGTGCGCAGGCTTAAAGGAAAGTTGGTGCTGACTTGTGGTTTGCGCGTGCGGGCGCGCTTTGATGCTGTAGAGCGAAAACCAGGCAGTACCATTGGGTTGCTCGGTCCCATTTTTTTCGACACCTTGAAGGAGACCTTGCCCGAGCCCAAACTTGAAACGGAGAAACCTGCACACATTTCACTGAGTATTCCCGCCGGCACCAAGTTGCCGCCTGTAGCCAAGGTGGAAGTGCGGTTCTGCATTGACAAGGATGGTAGCGTCGGCGAGCCTGAGGTGATTAAAGCCATTCCGGCCCGGTATTTCGACCAGGCGGCGATTGAGACGGTCAAGGGCTGGCGCTTCGCGTCCCCTGCCCGGCGCCTGTGCGACGTGTATCAATGGGTGAAATTCCCGCTCTCTGGCGCCGGACACTGAATTCGTCGCCGCCCGTTATTTGGGGTTGACTGTTGCGGCGAAATTTCAGATAATAGCCAGCTTGCTCCCGCGGAGGGGTACCCGAGTGGCCAAAGGGGGCAGACTGTAAATCTGCTGGCTTACGCCTACGTAGGTTCGAATCCTACCCCCTCCACCAGAGATATTGGAAATGAGTCCGGAGAGAGCCCTAGCGGGTGTAGTTCAATGGTAGAACCTCAGCCTTCCAAGCTGATGATGTGGGTTCGATCCCCATCACCCGCTCCAAGTGCGGAGGGTGGCACGTTGCGCCCATATAGCTCAGTTGGTAGAGCACTTCCTTGGTAAGGAAGAGGTCACCGGTTCAAATCCGGTTATGGGCTCCAGGTTGGGTGGCGGCGGCCGTTGAGTCGCAGCCGTTTTTGTTGATTTGATTATTGCCGGGGGGCAGTTGGCATGTCCAAGGAAAAATTCGAGCGTACGAAGCCGCATGTAAATGTAGGCACGATTGGTCACGTCGACCATGGCAAAACCACGTTAACGGCGGCGATCACCAAGGTAGCGGCGGAGAAGTTTGGTGGCGAGTTCACCGACTTTGCCCACATTGACAATGCGCCCGAAGAGCGCGCGCGCGGGATCACGATTGCGACCTCGCACGTGGAGTACTCCACCGACAAGCGCCACTACGCGCACGTGGACTGCCCCGGCCACGCCGACTACGTGAAGAACATGATCACGGGTGCGGCGCAGATGGACGGAGCGATACTGGTGTGCTCGGCCGCCGATGGGCCGATGCCCCAGACGCGTGAGCACATCCTGCTCTCGCGCCAGGTGGGGGTGCCCTACATCGTGGTCTTTCTGAACAAGGCCGACATGGTCGATGACGCCGAGCTCCTGGAGCTCGTTGAGATGGAAGTGCGCGACCTGCTTTCCAAGTACGAATTCCCGGGCGATGACACCCCGATCGTGACCGGCAGCGCGCTCAAGGCGCTCGAGGGCGATGAGGGCGAGATGGGCGCGGGAGCGATCATCAAGTTGCTCGAGGCGATGGACAGCTACATCCCGGTACCCGAGCGCCCGATCGACCAGCCCTACCTGATGCCGATCGAAGACGTGTTCTCCATATCCGGACGCGGCACCGTGGTCACGGGGCGCATCGAGCGCGGCATCGTGAAGGTGGGCGAGGAAGTGGCGATTGTGGGCATCAAGGACACGGTGAAGACCACCGTGACTGGTGTTGAGATGTTCAGGAAGCTCCTCGATCAGGGCCAGGCGGGCGACAACGTGGGCGTGCTGCTGCGCGGCACCAAGCGCGATGACGTGGAGCGCGGCCAGGTGCTCGCCAAGCCCGGCACCATCACCCCGCACACCGACTTCGAGTGCGAAGTCTACGTGCTGACCAAGGAAGAAGGCGGGCGTCACACCCCGTTCTTCAAGGGCTATCGCCCGCAGTTCTACTTTCGCACCACCGATGTAACGGGCGCGGTGGAGCTCCCGGCGGGCACCGAGATGGTGATGCCGGGGGACAACATCAAGATGAACGTCTCGCTGATCGCCCCGATTGCGATGGAAGACGGGCTGCGCTTTGCGGTTCGCGAGGGCGGACGCACGGTGGGTGCGGGCGTGGTCTCGAAGATTATCAAGTAACTGGAACATGACGTGGTCGGGGCCGAGGCCCTTACCCGCAGGGTGAAATGACATGGCAACCAATCAGAGCATTCGCATTCGGCTGAAGGCGTTCGATCATCGTCTCGTGGACAAGTCCGCGCGCGAGATCATGGAAACGGCACGGCGCACGGGGGCGCGGGTCAAGGGCCCGATTCCGCTGCCGGGGCGTATCGAGCGGTTTACCCTGCTCACTTCTCCGCACAAGGACAAGGACGCCCGCGATCAGTACGAACTGCGTACCCACAAGCGTCTTCTGGACATTGTGGACCCCACGGACAAGACCGTAGATGCGCTGAGCAAGCTGGAGTTGGCGGCAGGTGTGGATGTCCAACTTCGCTTGAATTAGCCCCCCGATCTACTGCTATAATGATCGGCTCGCCCAGGGTGCTGGGCAGCCAAATTCGACGCCGGCAGTTCTGCCGGCGCCGTTACTAAGGACAGGGTGAGATGAGCCTAGGTGTAATTGGCCGCAAGCGCGGCATGACACGTGTATTCACGGAAGATGGAGCCGGCGTGCCGGTGACCGTTATCGAGGTGCTCCCGAACCGGGTGGCGCAGTTGCGTACGTCCGAGCGCGACGGCTATCTGGCCGTGCAGCTCGCTACCGGTGCGCGGCGTGCAAGCCGGATCACCAAGGCCGTGGCCGGTCATCTGGCCAAGGCCGAGGCGGGTGCCGTGCGGATGATGCGTGAATTTCGCCTGAGCGAGGCCGAAGCCGGCGAGCTCGAACTGGGCAAGGAAGTTGGCGCGGACATCTTCAGCGTCGGCCAGAAGGTAGACGTGACCGGGCGTTCCATTGGCAAGGGCTTTGCGGGCACGGTCAAGCGTCACCATTTCCATATGCAGGATGCGACCCACGGCAACTCGTTGTCGCACCGGGTGCACGGTTCGGTCGGTCAAAATCAGACTCCGGGCCGGGTGTTCAAGGGGAAACGCATGGCAGGACATCTCGGCGCCGTACGCCGTACCCAGCAGAATCTGGAAGTGGTGCGCGTAGACGCCGAGCGTAATTTATTGCTCGTCAAGGGCGCCGTACCGGGTGCCGCTGGAGCCGACTTGCTGGTGCGTCCGGCAGTCAAGGCGCGCGGTTGAGGAGAGAGACGAGATGGAACTGAAACTCCGGGATCAGGCGTCGAAGACGGTGGCAGTGGCCGACACGGCCTTTGCCCAGTCTTATAACGAATCACTGATTCACCAGGCGGTCGTGAGCTACATGGCCGGCGCGCGCTCCGGAACCAAGGCGCAGAAGTCGCGCTCGGCGGTACGCGGCGGCGGCAAGAAGCCATGGCGCCAGAAGGGCACGGGCCGGGCTCGCGCCGGCAGCATTCGCAGCCCGCTATGGCGTGGCGGTGGTCGGATTCATGCGGCATCGCCCCGCAATCATGCCGTCAAGATCAACCGCAAGATGTATCGCGGCGCGATGCGTAGCATCTTCTCGGAGCTGGCGCGTCAGGATCGTCTGGCGGTGTTCGAGTCCTTCAAGCTTGAGAAGCCCAGGACCAAGGATCTGGTCGCACACCTCAAGGCGCAGGAATTGAGCGACGTGTTGATCATCACGGCTGCGTTCGATGAAAACCTGACCTTGGCGGCGCGCAACCTGCCGCGGGTCGATGCCTGCGAGGTGGCCGCGATCGATCCCGTGAGCCTGATCGCCTTCGACAAGGTGGCGGTGACGGTCGAGGCGCTGAAGCAGATCGAGGAGTGGCTGGCATGAGCATTACCAGCGCAGGAAGACTGGCGAATCTGATTCTCGCGCCGCACGTGTCGGAAAAGACGACGCGCGTGGCCGAGGCGCACCGCCAGATCGCATTCAAGGTGCGCAGCGATGCGAGCAAGCCGGAAATCAAACTGGCGGTCGAGACGCTGTTCGAGGTCGAAGTTGACGCCGTAACCACGGTCAATCAACGCGGCAAGACGCGCGGCACGCGCGGTAGCCAGGGCCGGCGTTCCAACTGGAAAAAAGCCTATGTCACGCTCAAGCCGGGGCATGACATCGACTTCGCCGGCGCCGAGTAAGGGGAAGAATCATGGCATTACGCAAAGCTAATCCAACCTCGCCCGGGCGCCGCTTCGTCGTGCAGCCGGTGGTCGAGGGGCTGCACAAGGGCCGCCCGGTCAAGGCGCTGGTGCGCAAGCAGACCAAGAGTGGCGGGCGCAACAACCAGGGTCGCCTGACGGTACGTCACCGTGGTGGCGGGCACAAACAGAGTTATCGCGTGGTGGATTTCCGCCGCGACAAGGATGGCGTGCCGGCCCGCGTCGAGCGGCTCGAATACGATCCGAATCGTAGTGCGCATCTGGCGTTGCTGCTGTATGCCGACGGTGAGCGTCGCTACATCATCGCCCCGCGCGGACTGGCTGAGGGCGACCAGGTCGCCTCTGGCACCAGTGCCCCAATCCGTCCGGGCAATGCGCTGCCGCTCGGCAGCATTCCGCTCGGCACCGAAGTGCATTGCATTGAATTGCGCCCCGGCCGTGGCGCGCAGATGATTCGCAGCGCCGGCGGCGTGGCC
>JBOHZI010000181.1:0-5178 GCA_050738295.1 Gammaproteobacteria bacterium | reverse complement strand
AGCTTGATGTCGTCGAGACTGACGCCGAAACTGCCCTGCATGTGGGGCAGCGCGACGTTGGCGATCGTCATGTCGATCACCTGCATCAGCGCCGCCAGCATGACGGCGATGGTGATCGCCCCGCGATGGATATGCGGTTCCGAGTGGTCGTTCATTCGACTTTTTTAGTGGCCGCCGACGTAGACGCTGACTTCGGCGCTCATGCCGGCACGCAGGATCGGGCCTGAACCGGGGTTATCGATAGTGATGCGTACCGGAATACGCTGCGTTACCTTGACCCAGTTGCCGGAGGAGTTCTGCGGCGGTAACAACGAGAAAATTTGCCCCGACCCGGGACTCACGCTGCCGACCTTCCCTTTCCAGGTGTGATCCGGGTAGCTGTCAACATTAATCGTCACCGACTGGCCCGGCTGCAGATTCGTCAGTGACGTTTCCTTGAAGTTGGCCTTGATCCACATATCAGCGGTTTCCACCAATGGAAAGGCCGGTTGACCGACGCTCAGCGTATCGCCGGGACGCACACCGACATGGCCGACCACACCTGCCGCAGGCGCGCGCACCACCGTGTCAGCGAGATTAAGTTGGGCTTCCTTGAGCTGGGCCGCGGCCTGCAGATAGTCCGGGTTTTGCTCTACCGGTTGATTCGGGTTACCGCCCAGTTGGGCCAGAACCTGTTGACCCTGCGCCTTAAGCACTGTGACCTGCTGGCGTGCGCGTGTGAGCTGCGTGTTCAGGGCATCGAGGCGGGCATTGGTAATCACATTCTTTTGCGCCAGCGGCCCATTGCGCTTCACTTCGCGCGTGAGATAGGCCACTTGCGATTGGGCGCTTGCGACTTGCGCGTCGAGTGCCTGGTACTTCGCCTTGAGCGACGCCACCTGGGCACGCACGCTGCCAAGCCGCGCCTGGGCCGCATCGACCATAGCCTGGTAGGTGGAAGGATCGAGCTTGAGCAGCACAACCCCTTTCCCGACATGCTCGTTGTCCTCGACCGGAACGGCGACAACGCGACCCGCCACGCGCGGACTGATCTTGATGATATTGGCTTCCACGAAGGCGTCCTCGGTACTGACGTAGCCGCGGTGGGTCAGGTAATAGGTCAACCCTCCGGCGAGCAGCGCCAGCGGACCGAGTATCATCAAGGCAATGCGCAGACGGCGCAGCCAGGGGCGCGGCTTGGATTGTTCTTCGGCCATCACCGACACTCCGTTTATGGAATAGACGGTATAGTCTAAATAAAGAAGCCAAATACGTCAATAACACCCATATTACATGGGCTTGTCATCGCGCGAGGCAGTCGCTAGAATAGACTGGACCGTCCAGCCTATTTTTCGGAGAGCGACGTGAATACGAAATTTCTGGCAACGCTGAGTCTACTCGCCGGCGTGGCATTGAGCTTGCACGCCGGGGGCGAAACGCTCAATCAGGCAATGGCGTCTGCCTACCGGGACAATCCACAATTGCAGGCCGCACGCGCCGGGCAACGAGCGGCGCAGAAAGATATTGATGCTGCGAAGGACGGTTGGTACCCCAACCTGGCGCTTGATGCCGGAGCCGGGCGCGACAAGACCACCGGAGAAATCACTTTTTTCCCGGGACCGCCGTTCAGCGCCACGCTGGCTCAAAGTCATATCGGGGTGCGACTGGATCAACCCATCTGGCATGGGGGGACGATTTCCAACAAGATCGATGCCGCCGAAGACACGGCCTCGGCAGTGCATGCCCAGACTCGCGCCCGCGAAGCGGCGGTGCTGCTGCAAGCGGTCAGGGCCTATCTCGGCGTGGTCACGACCCAGGCCGTGCTCAATGTGCAAACGCAAAACGTAGAAACCCTGCGCAAGCAACTCGACGCCGCGCAGCAATCGCTGAAACACGGCGAAGGCACGCGCACCGACGTAGCCCAGGCCAGGGCCCGGATGGAGGGCGCATTGGCCGCACGAATTCAGGCACAGTCTCGTCTGGCCCAGGCGCAAGCCGATTACAGCACCGTGATCGGACACCCACCGGCAGCGGATTTGGTGCTGCCGCAAAACGCGCCTCCGCTGCCGGGCAGTCTGCAACAGGCAAAGCAACTTGCCAGCCAGAACTACCAAGTGACGGCAGCGCGCTTCAATGCCCAGGCCGCGAATGCGCAAGCTGCCAGTGTGCACGGGAAACTACTACCCAAGATCGGGCTCTTTGCCGAAGTGGTGCGTCAGAACAACCCGGAGTATGGCTTCGCCCGGGTCACCGACCGCGTGATCGGTCTGTCCGTCAGTGTACCCATCTGGCAAGGCGGTGCGGTACGCGATCAAACTGCCGCCGCGCGCGAGCGAGCGAGCGAGGCAGAACTGCAAACGCAGGCCACCACCGATCAGGCACGCAACGAGGCAGTGGCTGCGTGGCAGAATTATCTGGCAGCCGGTTCCACCGTGAGTTCGTTCCAGGCGCAACTGAGCGCGGCGCGTATTGCTTACCAGGGTACCCGGGACGAACACCGCCACGGCCTGCGCACACTGCTCGACGTACTCAACGCGGTGCAGGAAATGCGCAATGCGCAAGTGTCTCTGGTGCGTGCTCAGGGCGAGCGCATCGTTGCCGCCTACGCGCTGCTCGCCGCCACCGGTAGCCTGACCGCTCGCCGGCTGAAACTACCGCTCGCAGGCCAACAAACGAACACGCAATGAGCAAGGAAGCGAGCAACACGTCCCCGCGCCGCGATGCGATCATCGAAGCAGCACGACAGGTATTCCTGCGTGAAAGCTACAGTGGGGCGAGCATGGAATTGGTCGCGCACGAAGCCGGCGTCTCCAAACAGACTATCTACAACCACTTTGCCAACAAGGACGAATTGTTTCGTGCACTGGTGCTCAACGTCTGTGCCCAATTCGGCGTTACGCTGGGCAATTACACCCAGTTGCTGGACGAGGATCCCGAAGTGGTTCTGACCCGTTTCGGCGAAGAGGTGCTGAAGATGCTGTCCTGCTCGGACATCATGCGTCTGCACCGGCTGCTCCAGCTGGAAGGCCGCAACCATCCGAGTCTGGCGGAAAGTTTCTATAAGTTCGGACCGGATCGTATTGCTCGCTGGCTTACCGGTTATCTGGAGGCCGAGGTTGAGCATGGCCGACTTCAGGTTGCAATGCCACGCATCGCCGCCGAACAGTTCGTGACTATGCTCATGGGTCACCTGCGTTTGCGTCATCTGCTCGGCTTTACAGCCACGCCCGACAAGGAACAACGCACGCGCTACGTCACCTCGGCGGTGACCATTTTCCTCAACGGTGTACGCCCCCGCTGATCTGTTACCGACGGGCTCCTAAATCTCCACCATCTCGAAATCTTCCTTGCTCGCACCGCAATCGGGACAGCTCCAGGTGATGGGGATATCTTCCCAGCGGGTACCGGGCGCGATGCCGTCCTCGGGGTCGCCCAGTTCCTCGTCGTAGATATACCCACAGACGACACACATGAATTTACGGTAGGTCACGCAGAAATCGGTGTAGCTCAAACAGGCCCGTTATTGTAGTGCACCGCACCATTGTCGGCAGGCGCTACACTGACAGCATGAAACGACCGGTGCTACTCGTCATCGCCGGGCTCGATCCTTCGGGCGGCGCGGGGCTGGCGGCCGACATCCAGGCGGCGACCGCGCTAGGAGTGCATCCGGCGCCGGTGGCGAGCCTGATTGCGGTACAGGACACGCGCAACGTGATCCGCAGCGAAGCGCTGAGTCCAGAACTGATTCTTGCCCAGGCCGAAGCCGTACTCGCCGACCTGCCAGTCGCAGCGATCAAGCTCGGCGCGCTCGGCACGGCCGCAATCGGTGAGGCCGTGGCGGAATTACTGGCGCGTCATCCAGAATTGCTGGTGATTGCAGATCCGGTGCTGGTCGCCAGCGGCGGTGGCAGTCTGGCCGAGTCCACGCTCGTGGAGGTGTACCGCGAACGCATTTTCCCGCGCAGCCTGCTTGCCACACCCAACCGTGAGGAATTGCACGCCCTGGCGCCGCAGGACGGGGCTAGCGAATTGCTGGCGCTCGGCCTGCCCGCGTGCCTGCTGACAGACGGCGACGGCAGAGGCATAAAGATCGTTCACGAACTGCACACCGAGGAAGGCATCCGCCTGATTCCCGGTGGTCCACGCCGGCCGGGCACCTTTCACGGTAGCGGTTGCACGTTCGCCTCCGCCATCGCCGCGCGCATTGCAGCCGGCGATACGCTGGAAGCAGCGATCATCGCCGCCGGGCAATTCATCGAACGCGCCATTACGCAAGCCTTCACGCCCGGCCAGGGGCAGGCAATCCCTGGCCGATGGCTGTGAGATCGGGACTGGGGACTGGGGACTGGGGACTGGCCGGACTACTGTATGTTCTCACCGACGAACGGCTTGGTGGGCGGCTGGAAATGGCAGTCGACGCAGCACTAAAAGGCGGTGCGCGGCTGATCCAATACCGCGACAAAAGTACAGACGACGCAAAGCGTGAATCCGAAGCCCGTTTGCTACGTGCGCTGACCCGCCGCTACGGCGCATTGCTGATCGTGAACGACGATCCCGAACTGGCCGCCCGAGTCGAAGCCGACGGCGTACACCTCGGGCGTGATGACGCTGGTATTGCCGCCGCGCGCCGTCTGCTCGGAACCGAGTTAATCATCGGTGTCTCCTGCTATGACTCACTGCAACTCGCACGCGACGCCGTGGTCGCCGGCGCCGACTACATCGCCTTCGGTAGCGTCTACCCCTCGCCCACCAAACCCGATGCCGTGCGGGCACCGCTATCGTTGTTCCGCGAAGCGAAACGCGCACTCGACGTGCCGCTCTGCGCCATCGGCGGCATCACTCCCGACAACGCTGGCCCCGTCCTCACCGCCGGCGCCGCTCTACTCGCCGTCATCTCCGCGGTTGTATTTGCCGAAGATTCCGAAGCCGTCGCCCGTCGTTTGACAGAGTGCTTTGGGCATTCAACTGCAGCGGGCAGGTCAGGGGTCTAGTCGAATAACAGGAACATATATCTCATGCAAGAGTTTCCCGACCGGCGTATTGTCAGGAACGTCATCGAGCAGCGTCTCCAATGAGCCCTTCGAGCCGTTCGATGTAGGCGGCGAAGGCCTTATGGCCCTTGACGGTGAGTGCGTAGCGGCTCACCGGCTTGCGCCCGACGAAGGACTTTTTCACACCGATGTAGCCCGCGTCTTCGAG
>JBOHZI010000180.1:0-5195 GCA_050738295.1 Gammaproteobacteria bacterium | reverse complement strand
GCCGTACCCCCACCGGATCAGCGCTGGGAGGGTTTGGCTGGTCGCTGACATTGTACCAACTACAACGGTTTTCGGCAGCCTTTAGTGGCCTTTGATGGACGGATAGCTGGAAATCCAATCCTACAGATGCGTGCCACCAGACAACGTCCTGCCGCTAAAGAAAAGGTGGCAAGATGGGCATTATAATGACCAGCGTCACGACCGGAGGACGATAGTGGAAGAAGACTTGGTACCGAGCGACGAGCCACTGGCCTCGGATAACGAGCCGGAGGTCCCAAGGTGGTACAGAGTGGTGGCAGCCGCTATTGGGTTAACTTTGCTCCTGCTTCCGCTCGCATACATCCTCAGGTATTCGCTCGACCCATCCCGCTTCGTCTCACCTGCAACTCTCGGCCTCGGGCAGCTAATTCTGGCCGGAGCATTCATACTGCTTGCGGCGATCGCGCCCTGGCGCTCTCTCGGTTTACGCCTCCGTAAGGTTGGAATATTCGAGTTCGATCGTGTAATCCGTACGCAAGCGAGTGAGCATGCCGAGGAACTAACTGAAATTCGTGAAAGGATCGATGAGTTGGAGCACACGGCGCGCGGGATGGACGGCACCTCGGGGATAGCAGACCATCTAGACGACTTGGACCTGCGTCCGCTGCTAGTGAACTTTCTCAAGCAGTTTCGGCCTCGCGCCTTCTCGCCCTTGCGGATCCAGAGGTGGGGTCCGCTGCAACCCGACTTTGCGAAACTCGGCACCTCGGGTGTGGGCGCAATAAGGCGAGTTTTGCAGCGGCTAGTTTCTGAGGGTTCCGTAACCACAGGAGTGAGTAAGCTCGGAAATACTCTGTACAGGATTTCTGATTGACTACATGCCCCGGAACGGGCCGCGCGAGACGCAGTGCCCGTCATTCAGACCATCGCTTGGGACCGACGTAAACGGCCACTTGCGCTGCTGTCGCGCGCAACTTCTCTGAATGAGAGGCGACGCGAAAGCAGGGGCCTTTAGTGCGGCAGGCTATATAGTTGACACACCTACTGGCTTTGTATACAGTTCAGCGATGGCGCGTTCATGATGGCCACTGGGCCGGAATTCCAGACTGAGGAGCAGGCGCGACAGCATTTGGAAACGCTGCGCTGGCCGCAGGGACCAGTGTGTCCCCATTGTAGGAATCACGGAGCATGGAGAATCGAGGGTGGGCGGCCCGGCTTGTACAAATGCGCGGCGTACGCGTGCGGCGCACAATTTACCGTGACGGTGAGGAGCGCCTTCGAGGGCAGCAAGGTTCCTCTAAGGAAATGGCTACTGGCCGTAGAGAGGATGTGTGCGGAGACAGACTTAAGCAGCCGAGACCTGGCTAGGGAACTTCGGGTGACGTATAAGACGGCATGGCTCATGCGCCAACGGATTCATCGAGCACTCGTAGGAAGCGATAAGGTCGGCTCGAGAAACTCTGATTGTGGGGAGAAGAATATTGGCGGATCGGGAATCTCGTCGTCGAACACGAAGCGAGAGCCGGTGCTCGGAAGGTGTCGCACGTCTCACGAGAGAATAGAACCATGAGCGGCGAAGAGTATGAGTTGATTATCGACGCGTTTACGCCGTCGACGATTCCCATGGGCCGCCTTGCCGAGTACATGCGGGAGCTGGCAGCTTTGATGGGACATGCGGCGAATGTGCACTTCAAAGGCTTGAAGAGCGGAAGCGTGCGGCTGGTAACCCGAATCGAGCGGGAAGCGGCGCCGAAAGTGCGGGTGCGACTGCAGAGTGCGCGCGACCCGGATGCGCCGGCAGATATTCGCAAGCCATATGAGAGACTCGACGAAATGCTGCGCAACGACAATGGAGTGGGCAAGCTCGTTCGGGGCACCACGAACGTGGTGCGCTTCCCGGGGCGCGAGGCTGCCCGGAATCAACGGATGGGACCATTCACCGAGCACGCTGAATTCGACGGGAAGATCGTCCGAATCGGCGGACAGGACAGAACGGCGCATGCCCTACTCGAGGACGCTCACGGCGAGATCATCTCGGCGGAGTGCTCGCGAGAGCTGGCAGTGCAGCTAGCCAAGTACCTTTACGGTGATCCAGTACGGCTGACCGGCAGTGCACGCTGGGAGCGGACAGAGATCGGCCGATGGGTATTGGTGAGCTTCCGCGCGAAGGAATTTCTGCCGATCAAAACGGACAACCTGACCGCGATCATGGAGCGGCTGCGCGGATTGGATGCAGACTGGCAGAGTGAGGGTGATCCGGTTGCGTTCATGCAGGCGTTGCGAGCAGGTCCGGACGACGACTGATGGTCATCCTGGATGCCACCACGTTACTCCTGCTGATCGATCCGAAGGCCCGACCACCTTTGGATCCATCCACCCGCAAGCCACTAGAGCGGTGCAAGGATCGGCTCGAGTTCCTGCGGGACTCGCTCAGCGAAGCAGGAACGCGAGTGGTGATTCCGACACCGGTGCTGAGCGAGGTACTTGTAGGCGCTGGGACGGCACGCAGCCAGTATCTAACCGAAATTACGACTTCTCATGCATTCTTGGTGGCGCCATTTGATGTCAAGGCAGCAGTCGAGCTGTCCTTTCTCTTGGACGGGAGCGCCAAGCCCACGAAGCGCAAGCTAACGCGACAGGAGACGTGGGCGAAGGTAAAGTTCGATCGACAGATCATCGCGATCGCGAAAGCGAACCGGATCAAGGAGATCTACACGGATGACGGGAATCTGACCTCGGTGGCTACGGCGAATGATGTGGCGGTGCATCATACTTGGGAGCTCCCCCTGCCGCCCCAGAAACAGCAGCAGGAGTTCGACCTGCCCGTGCCGGGGGACAAGGATGCCTGAGAGGAACAAAACTCGCACGAAAGCCCTACAGCAACTCAGGGACGGAGTGCTGCGCCGAATGTTGAGCACACAGTGGGAATCGCGTCGGCCCTTGCAAAGGGTGAAGCGTGGAAGAGTGCGGAATCCCCCTGGCGCTTAGCCTCGGCATGACCTTCTCGTAGCCTAGGTTCCGGTACACCTGAGGCACGGGCAGCTCACCAGTGCACACCTTTCACACCCGAGTCGAAGGACGTCCGGGCATAAAGCCGGTGCGGCTCTCGTACGGAGAGCCTCCAGAGCCGGGCCTTGATTTAGTACACGTGCATGACGCCGCGAGAGGGAAGGCGGCACAGCTCAATTGCCCCAAGTGCCACGCCCGTGTATGGGCCAAGCAGGGTGAGCTGAACCAGTGGCACTTTGCTCACGAGGGTACTCAGTGGTGTGAAGGCGCCGCTGAATCAGCCGCGCACCGGCGAGCGAAAGAGATCATCCGCGGGAATCAGCGGCTCCTGCTTCCGGGGTTTGGCTCGGGCGACAGTCCCTTCCATGTAAGTTTCACGAGTGCACGCGAGGAGGTGCCAATTGCGACCTCCGTTGGCGGACGAAGACTTGATCTTCTGCTGAGCCTGCGTGATTCCAACTGTCTTGGGGTGGAAATCTGCGTAGCGCACCCAGTGGATGAGGAGAAGGCGACAGAGCTTCGTCGTTGGCGCTATCCGTCAATCGAAATCTTCGTTAATCCAGAAGTCGCATACGACGGCGATGCGGCTTTTGCTGAGCATGTAATGGAAAGTGCCGAGCGGCATTGGGTTCACTGGTCCGAATTGTACGATCCGGATGCAACATGGAACGACACGGTGCGCGCAAGTCGGCTGATCGGACTTACGCTCGGGGAGCGAGTACAAGGAATGCTGAGGCGGCTGCGCGCGGTGAGCGCCACAACGCACAACCGGCTATTGGACGCGTTGAGCTACCAACGTGAAGCCAACAGTCATCGCGCGTTGTTCCACACCGGCGAGATAGCCAAGCTATTTAACGTGTCGGCGCGTAGAGTCAGTAAAGCGGCAGAGAGGTCCGGGCTCAAAGATGAGGCGCTAATTGAGGGGATTTGGTTTGGGCCTAACGAGTACACTGCCTCGAGGATCTATTCCGTTCAAGCTGCCCTGGTCCTATGGTGGGAAATCGAAGGCGCCAGCGCGGACGATGCGCTCGTTGCGCAGCATGGATTGGCCCTTGTAGAGAAAATTAGAAGCAAAGAGAAACTTGCGCTAGCGCAAGCTGCCGAGGCAATACGCTACCGGGATGCTAAAATCGATGCAGAGCGCGCACTTGTCGAGAGATCGATTGCCGCCGCCCCAACAGATGAGTGGCGGGTAATCTACGAGGCACTGGAACATACATATCCATCGTCTAAGTCTCGTCGGATTGTTACCCTCAACGATGTGCGATATCAGTGCCGATTTACCAACATTGAAGGTGTCTGGTACCGACACTGGCAGCTCGTGCTGCCGATTCGTTCATGAGTTACTTGAATTGAGTGCCCCTGGGCGCGCCGCCGGGGTTCGTCGATGAATTTCCTCGGAAAGCGTCGATCGCTGCACACCAGCGAACCGCAACGACAAAGTGATGCATGGCGCGTGGGCGATCGATCCCGGCCGCCGCCCTTTGCGCTTTCACGCGGTCCCGGAGCATGCGTGAGCAAAGCTTGAAGTTTCGCCATCGACACACTCTCTCGACCCCGTGTTCAACCTGACCCTAGTCAACGACACGACAAAGACGAATGTGCTCTCGTCCATCGGCTTTGAGGCACATGCCGTGGGGTGTGAGCTTAAGGGCCTCTCGCACAACCAGAAGATCGCGGTCGTCGATGGCTACGTGCTCCACGTGGAGCCGATCGCAATAGGCATTCCGCAGATGCTCCAGTTGCCTGATCCCATCCCTGTGCCGGCATCACATCCGGTTCGCGTCCGGCTACCGCTCGCCGGTCTCCGGCGTAACCTCCGCGGAAACGAATCCTTAGTGCACCTCCTCGTTGCCGCCGACGGCGTCGTTCAGCGCTCGCGCCTCATCAATCTCGGCGGGCTATCGCTACCGCGCGGGCCGAGCGTCTACCCGCTCGAGCAGCCAATGTGATTTCGGCACATATAGTGCGCCGCACGGATAGCTGGTGGTCTTCCACGTCTCGCCAACGTATAAGGTGCGAGTACCTGAGGGTCCCATTTTGGAAGTACGTCTCCGATTTCCGGTAAAGCGTCCATTCATTGTGGACGACCACTGGCCACTTGATGGTCAGGCTTGTGAGTTTAAGTTTGAAACTACCGGACAGAAAGTGACGGCAGTTCTCCTGACCTTCCGCAACCAGTCATCTGACTTAGCACCCAGCATCAC
>JBOHZI010000179.1:0-5206 GCA_050738295.1 Gammaproteobacteria bacterium | reverse complement strand
GGGTGAGCCAGACCTTCCCGGTGAAAGAGCTGCATCACCGTGCCGAACTCTATGTTCAACTCGGCGCCTTCGCCGATCACGGCAACGCGGAAAGACTACGCGCACACCTGCTGCTGCGCCAACTGGGCAAAGTCAGCGTTTCCCCCACACGGGTTCACGGCAAGACGCTCTACCGCGTACTGATCGGCCCGTTTACCGAAGTGGGCCAGGTGGACAAACTCACCACCCGCCTCGAGCGTCTTGGCTATAACGACACCGACGTCGTCATCGAATAAGCTTGCAGAGTCCCGATCCTTTCCGCCTGCTAAAATTGACACATGGCTGATGCACTTCCTACCTGTCTTCTGAACGGCGAACTGATCGCGACCCACGAGGCACGTGTTTCCCCGTTCGACCGCGGATTCCTCTTCGCCGATGCGGTGTACGAAGTCGTGCCTTGCTACAACGGCAAGCCTTTACGGCTTAACACACATCTGGAGCGCCTGGCCTCCAGCCTCGCCGCACTCGGTCTGGACAACCCGTATCCCGCTGAGCGCTGGCGAAAACTTTTTTACGACTTGCTCAAAGCCAACGACGGCGGCGACCTCGGCGTGTATCTGCAAGTAACGCGCGGCACAGGCGCCGGGCGCGATTTTCTGCCACCGGCCGCGCTCGAACCAACCGTGTTCGGCTTTACCTGGCGGCTGACTCCGCACGACCCCGAACAACTCAAACGCGGGCTCGAGGCCGTCACGCTGGAAGACATCCGCTGGCTGCGCTGCGACATCAAATCCACCGCCCTGCTGGCCGCCGTGATGCTGCGCCGGAAAGCCGCCGAACAAGACGGCGACGAAGCCATTCTCATTCGCGACGGACACCTCGCTGAAGGCTCCTCGAGTGCCGTCTTCGTGGTCAAGGACGGCGTTGTTGCCACGCCCCCTGCGAGCCGCGAGCGCCTGCCGAGCATCACCCGACAAGTAGTGGGCGATGTGCTCGCGGCACTCGGTCTGGGGCTTAAAGAGCGCGAAATTCCCGCGGGCGAACTCGCCAGCATGGATGAAATCTGGATTGCCAGCGCAACCCGCGAAGCCTTCGCGGTGACGCGCCTCGACGGCCGGCCCGTGGGCAACGGCCACCCCGGACCGCTATGGCGCCGCGTGTACGACGAATTTCAGGCGCTGAAGCAGCGTGAGTGCGGCGCATGAACGAGCCTGAAAATCCGGCCGATATGTATCCGCAGCAGGTGCCGCTGAAAGTTGTCGGCGACAACGGCGACACGCTGCGTGAAGCGCTCAACATGGCGCTCGCGCGGTACCTGCCGGAAGGCACCACGGTGGAATTCGAATTGCGCGAAAGCAGTGGTGGCAACTACGTGGCCCTCACCGCCATCTTTGTGGCCGACAGCCGCGAACAACTGACCAACGTCTACACCGAACTGCGCCAGTGCGAGGCCGTCCGCTTCCTGCTGTGAGCGCCGAAATAAAAATCCGCCACCTCGGGCGCGTGCCGTTCGAACCGACGTGGCACAAAATGCAGGCCTTCACCGATGCCCGCGACGCGGATACGGCGGATGAAATCTGGCTGCTGGAACACGACCCGGTGTTTACGCTCGGCCTCGCCGGCAAACGCGAGCACGTGCTCGCGCCAGGAGACATACCAGTGGTGCACATCGACCGCGGCGGACAGGTGACCTATCACGGTCCGGGGCAACTGGTGGTGTATCCGCTGCTCGATCTACGCCGTCGTCATCTCGGCCCACGGGCCTTGGTAAGCGCACTGGAGCAGGCCACGGTCGATGCGCTCGCCGAATGGAACATCGCGGCGCACGCCCGCCCGGATGCACCGGGCGTATACCTGGAAGAGAAGAAAATCGCCTCAATCGGGCTACGCGTCCGCCGCGGCGCAAGCTACCACGGCATCGCCATCAACGTAAACATGGACCTCGAACCGTTCACCCGCATCAACCCCTGCGGCTACGCCGGCCTCGAAATGACCCAACTCTCCGAATTCGGCGGCCCTACCGACCTCGACACCGTCGCCGATGTCTTCCTAGGTCAGTTTGTGACGTACATCGAAAACGCCACGCACCAAAACGCCGAATCCGTCTAAGACGATGTATGACCCAGATCGGACATTTCTACTGAAGTTTTATATCATATAGATATCATGAAAACTTGCCTTACAAGGCATGGGAGGTGGCAAGATGATCCGACGAGTATTCGTATTCATGTGTTTGACGATTACCTGCCAGATGGCACAAGGAACCCAATCTTCACATCCCAACGCCAGTAATCTACCGACAGCTTCAACATCAACATCAGGGGCGGGAAAATGGAATAATTTCTGCACGATATTAGCTGGATTAGCGAAAGCAGCCGAGCGCGACCGCCAAGCTGGAGTGCCGAAGAGCATTCTTATTGCAGGCACCGAGAAAAGGTTCCCCCCTGGCGTGTTTAGGGGATTGGCTGAACTCACCTTGAACACGGCATACAAGATTCCCCGAGTCTCTAATCCGGATTTGCAAAGAAGAGCGGCTACCGAATTTGGTGACAACACTTACCTGAGGTGTGAACACTATTTTGAGACGCATTAGGCCCGGGCTTGGGCCTGCAATTGATGACACACGACCCTTTTAATGCCCCGGTAATGTTCGGTTTCTAACGATAATACGTATGGCGGCTGTTGGCCAGATCCAGCCAGGCGACAAGCCAAAAACTTTGATGGATCCTGAGTTTCTCTACTTTTTCGGGGCGTAACGCTCTATGGCGTCGGCCAGCGCGGCCCGGGCTGGATCGTTGCTCTCTCGCAGGCGGGCGCAGACGGATTCGCGGTCTTCGGGGATGCGGTTCTGGCTGAGTTTGAAGGCGGCTTCGATGCGGCGAATCGTTAATTCCACGCCGACGATTGCATTTAGCTGCGGCTGCACGAATTCGGCCGGATAATCATCGTAGCTTTGGCCGGTTCCGGTGCGTGTTTCGTGAACGTCCATCAACTCCCGCACGATCGCCTTCAGTTCCTCTTGGTCGTGGATGATTCGCGGCTCACAATAAGCGTGCACGGCAATGTAATCCCAGGTCGGCACTTCACGGTCGCGATACCAGGCGGGTGAGATGTAGCCATGCGGACCCTGGCATATCACCAGCACTTCACCATCTTCCAGATGCTGCCAATGCGGGTTGGCGCGGGCGAAATGCGCGCGGAATATGCCGTATCCACCGCCATGCTGGCCGCCTTGCTCACGATAGAGCACGGGCAGATGGGCGACCTGCACGGCGCCCTGTTGCACCGAAATGAGCGGCGCAAAATCCGTCGCCGCCAACACCTCGCGGATCGCCGAGTCGCCGGGTGCCTGGAAACGCTTTGGAACGTACATGCGAATCTCCGGATCAGCTTTTAGGGCATGGCGTTAGTGTATTCTCACAAGTAACCAATACAAAACCCAATTAGGTGCCGTATGCGAATCCCAGTCAACATTGGATGGCGCCTCGATGGGCATACGAAACTTCAATGGATCGCCATTCACGGATCTCATGTCATCCCAAATTATTGATGATAGCCAAATAAGAGTCGTACATTGTTTAGGCACATATCCGTTACTCGCGTCTCCAAATATAAAGCTTAATTTTCTTGCTTTATTCTCACTTGTAGGCCATCCCCAGAATCGGTTTTTCTCGGCACGCGGGGTTTTAGGTGAATTCCATACCTTACGAATAATACGGGCTAATATAGACTTTCGATCTAAGGCAATCTGTTCTCGCGTGGCAAGCATGGAGCTTTTTATTCCTCCGCCATTCTGCATCCATTGCTTATATATATGTCGCCAGGCGGGCGCACACACATTTTGCTGCGCAAACATCTCACTAAGTGGTGTAGTGCCATCATTGGCGTTTGGCATGTTAACCGGGACAACCGCGGAATGATTGTTAGCACAAGCCGACAGAAGAAGCAGAGAGAACCCTATTAGACAACTTCTAATGAACGCGTCCATGACACCTCCTTACTGCAAAACTAGAAGTCACTTTCCTGAACTGCGGCGAGGCGTTCGGGGGTGCCCACATCGACCCAGCGGCCACGGTAGTGTTCGCCGCTTATGCGCTCCGCGGTAATCCAGCGCTCAAGTAGCGGCAACAACGGTTGACGTTCGCCGCTTTCATCGGCGAAAAACTCGGGGCGATATATTCCGATGCCGGAATACGTCAAACGAGTTTTTCCGGCTACTTTCACGCAGTCTGCCGCCAGTGCGAAATCGCCGTCCGCCCTGTGCTGCGGATTGTCCACCAGAACGAGGTGTGCAAGATCGGTGCTGGCAAGCAACTCCGGCGTAAAGGGATAATCGCAGAGCACATCGG
This sequence comes from Gammaproteobacteria bacterium, assembly GCA_050738295.1. Classification (GTDB taxonomy): domain Bacteria; phylum Pseudomonadota; class Gammaproteobacteria; order JAKDMP01; family JAKDMP01; genus JBAUSV01. Next base: position 878 of record JBOHZI010000179.1, on the reverse strand, counting down.
CATTGACGACCCAGAACGGGTCGTCGCCGAGTAGCGGCAATGCCTTGACGATGCCGCCCGCCGTTTCCAGCGTGTGCTCGCCTTCGTCGGAATAGGCGATATGCACATCGAATACGGTGCCGTCCCCGAGCTGTTCGCGGATTTGCGCTCCGAGCCAGCCCAGATTGATGACCAGTTCCGTAATGCCTGCGGCGCGCAAACGTTCTATTGCATGCACAACCAGAGACTTGCCGTCCACTTCGAGCAGCGCCTTGGGCAGCGTGTCGGTCAACGGGCGCAGGCGCTCTCCGCGGCCGGCGGCGAGAATCATCGCGCGCATCAGGCCGTTGCCGCCAGGGCATCGAGCAACGGGATCAGCGCTTCGGTTTCAGGATAGCGCGGTGCCGTCTCGCGCAGGTAGCCAAGGAAGCGCGGAATTTCGGTCAGGTATTTCGGCTTGCCGTCGCGGTGGGCGAGACGGGCGAAGATGCCGGCCACCTTGAGGTGGCGCTGCACGCCGATCAAATCAAACCAGCGCCGGAATTCCTCATCCTTCGGCACGGGCAAACCCGCCGCACGGGCCAACTCCAGGTAGTGCGTAATCCCCTGCTCGATGAAGTCGGGCTCGAAGCCGTGGAAAGCATCGCGAAACAACGTGAGCACGTCATAGGCAATCGGGCCGATGAGCGCATCCTGAAAATCGATCACGCCGGGATTCGGATCGGACACCATCAGGTTGCGCAGGATGAAATCGCGGTGCACATACACCTGCGGCTGCGCCAGTGCCTGACTCACAAGTGCAGAGCACACTCGATCCCAGCCACGTCGCTGCTCGGGCGTAAACCGACGACCCAGGTGACGTTCGACGTACCAGTCCTGGAACAACGCCAATTCACAAC
>JBOHZI010000178.1:0-5209 GCA_050738295.1 Gammaproteobacteria bacterium | reverse complement strand
AGCCCGATGCGGGTGATCTGGTGGGGCAGGAGGCAGTGCCGATTCTGCCCAACGATACTGCTGGTGAGGTGATGGCCAAGGTCACGGTGGCGGGCGAACGTCTGCTATGGCGGTTGGCGCCGCAATTAGCGGCAGGCATAGCGCCGCGCACACCGCTTGACCTGGCGGCCGGCAATTACTTCGGACGCCGCCGGCCCGAGGACGGGCGGATCGATTGGCGTCAGGGCGCCCGCGCGATTCATAATCTGGTGCGCGCAGTGGCGCCACCCTATCCCGGAGCCTTTACCGACCTTGCCGATGGCACTCGATTGGCATTGTTCGGGAGCCACTACCGTGGCGAGGCGGGTCATCTGTCGCACCCGGCTTTGTACGTCGAAAAGGGGCGCATCTACGCCGATTGCACCGATTCCGAGCGTTTCGAGGTGTTAAAATGCGCGCTCAATGACCAGCCCCTGACTGCCGATTCGCTCTCCGCGATTGCCGGCGGGGACGCCTTGTTGCTCGGAGTATAGGCACGTGAAAAAAGTACTGATTCTGGGGGTCAATGGCTTTATCGGCCATCACCTCACCCAACGCATCCTGGAGACCACCGACTGGGAGGTCTTTGGCATGGACATGGCGAGCGATCGCGTCGCCGAGTGGACCGATGATCCGCGTTTCGGCTTCTTCGAGGGCGACATCACCATCAACCGCGAGTGGGTGGAATACCACGTCAAGAAGTGCGACGTGGTGCTGCCGCTGGTCGCCATCGCCACGCCTGCCACCTATGTACAGGACCCGATGCGGGTGTTCGAGCTCGACTTCGAGGCCAATCTGCCGATCATCCGCCAATGCGTCAAGCACAAGAAGCGGGTGATTTTTCCGTCCACCTCCGAGGTGTACGGCATGTGCACGGACAAGGCTTTCGATCCCTACCAGTCCTCGCTCATTCTGGGGCCGATTCCCAAGCAGCGCTGGATTTACAGTTGCTCCAAACAGTTGCTCGACCGCGTGATCTGGGCGCACGGCATGCGCGATGGGCTGGATTTCACCTTGTTCCGGCCATTTAACTGGATCGGACCGGGACTCGACAGTATCTACACGGCGAAGGAAGGCAGTTCGCGTGTGGTGACGCAGTTCCTGGGCCAGATCGTGCGCGGCGATCCGATCAGCCTGGTGGACGGCGGCAAGCGCAAGCGCTCCTATACCTACGTCACCGATGGCATCGACGCGCTGATGCGCATCATCGACAACAAGAATGGGGTGGCGAGCGGACGTATCTACAATATCGGTAATCCCGACAACCAGTATTCGGTACGCGAACTGGCCGAAATGATGCTGGAGATTGCGCGCGATATTCCGGAATACCGTGACACTGCCGTCAAGGTGGAACTGCGCGATGTGAGCGCCAACGACTATTACGGTGCAGGCTACCAGGATGTCGAACATCGCGTGCCCGATGTGAGCCACACGCAAAAGGAATTGCACTGGGCTCCCGAAGTGGACATGAAGTCCGCGCTCGCGCAAATCTTCGAGGCCTATCGTGGCGATGTGGCTTCGGCACGGGAGCTGATCGCCGAAGAACGCACTTAGCTCTTCAGGCAGGCACAGCAACATGCGCTTGGCTCTCAAGGTCGATGTCGATACGTTGCGCGGTACCCGGGAAGGCGTGCCGGCGTTGATGGCGTTATTCCAGCGTCTCGGCATCAATGCCACGTTCCTGTTCTCCGTCGGTCCCGATCACACGGGGCGGGCGTTGCGCCGTCTGTTGAGACCGGGGTTTCTGGCCAAGGTGTTGCGTACGTCGGTGCCGTCCACGTACGGTCTGAAAACGCTGGCCTACGGCACGCTACTGCCGGGCCCCGACATCGGACGCAAGGCCGCGGAACCCATGCGGCTGGCTCGCGAAGCGGGTTTCGAGATCGGACTGCATTCCTGGGACCACGTGCGCTGGCACGATGCGGTCGCGCGCAAGGATCGGGCCTGGACGGAGCGCGAATGGCGACGCGGGCTGGAGGCCTATACACGGGTTTTCGGTAACTCGCCGGATTGCTGCGGTGCCGCCGGCTGGCAGGTCAATGAGACCGTACTCGAACTGGAGACCACGGCGGGTATGCGCTGGGCGAGCGATACGCGTGGCACGCAGCCATTTCGCCCGCGGGTAAGCGGACAGGTACTGGATTGTCCGCAAATACCCACCACGCTGCCGACCATGGACGAGATGATCGGCCTGGGCGGCGTGACCGTCGCCAACGTCGGCGAACGCCTGGTGGATTACGCCATCTCTCACCCCGCTGATCTGCATGTGTTTACGCTGCACGCCGAGCTTGAAGGCGGCCCCCTGCTCGAACAGTTCGAGCAGGCGCTTGGTGGTTGGCGTAGCGCAGGTGCGAAGCTGTGCAGTGTGGGTGAGGCCGCAGCCGCACTGGACGTTTCAGCCTTGCCGGTGGCCGCTGTGGAGCAAGGCATTGTTCCAGGCCGTGCCGGCAGATTGGCTACTAATACGCCTTTTTCTTGACATCCGAACCGGATCGAACCGATTCGATCCCATCCCATCGCAACATCGTACGTCGCTGTGAACTCTACGGTTGTGGCTAGGGCTTTGCTGTTTCCGGTTCGCGCAACGGGCTTTCGATGCGGTGTATGAATTCGCCGATCAGAATTTCATACAGGCGCTGCCCGAGTACTGCATCTTCGACATTGGCATCGATGTTGGGGTTGTCGTTGACTTCGATCACGACGACTCGGTCCGGCAATTCCTTCAGATCCACGCCGTAGAGCCCGTCACCAATCAGGCGCGCGGCCTTGCACGCAGTGCTCACCACCTCGGCCGGTGCCTGTTCGATGGCCACGGTTTCCCAGCCGCCCTCGCGGGTTTTGCTCCCCGAGTGATCGTAGATCTGCCAGTGCTTGCGTGCCATGAAATATTTGCAGGCATAGAGCGGCTGTCCGTTCAACACCCCAATGCGCCAATCGAAGGACGTGTAGATGAATTCCTGGGCCAACACCAGTTCGGAATCGGCGAGTAAACGCTTGGCAATAGTCTCCAGTTCGACGTCGTTTTCGGCCTTGAATACTCCGCGCGAAAATGACCCGTCCGGCACTTTCAGCACGGCGGGAAAGCCAATCTGCCGTCCCACTTCGCCGATGTTGTTGCGGCTGATAATGAGTGTGCGCGGGTGGGCGATACGATGGCGTGCCAGCAGTTCCCGTAAATACACCTTGTTGGTGCAGCGCAGGATCGAGTCCGGATCGTCAATCACGGGAATGCCCTCGTCCTGAGCCCGAGTGGTGAAGGCGAAGGTGTGGTGGTTGATGGCGGTGGTTTCGCGAATGAACAGCGCATCGTATTCGGCAATGCGCGGGTAGTCCCGTCGCGTGATCAGTTCCACATTGACCTTCATCTGCCGCCCGACCCGGGTCAGGCGGGCGAGGGCTCCGCGGTCCGATGGGGGTAGTTTTTCTTCCGGATCGTGGAGTACGGCGAGATCATAGCGGTAACGGTTGCGCGCGCGATTGCTGCGGCGCCAGCGACGGCCGAGAAAGCGGCGAAAGCCTTCGACAAAATCTTCATGTTCAGCTACCGGCAGCCGGCGCAACGGAACTAGGGTCAGACGGGCAATTTCCCAGTGTTTGCGGTGGGCGAGTTCGATTTTCAGGATCGGTACCGGAAAGCGCTCGAACAACTGGCGGCACAATTCTCCACCGCCCTGCAACGGACTGAAGCCAAAGTAGCTGTAGAAGCTCAGCTTGCTCACCTCGTCCGGTACCACATCGAGATGTTTGATCAATCCCGTGAGATTACGGGTTGCCAGTCCGTAAATGGCCTTGCGCGAAAGATCCTCGATGGTGCGTACGTCGGGGATGACGCGCTGCGAACGGGCTTCGGCCAGCAGCGAACAGTAATAGCCGGTGGACAGATAGTCGTAATCGGGGGCAAGGTTGACGATCAGTTTGCTCTGGCCGTCGCAGCCGTCGCGACCGGCGAGATAGTCTTCGGGTAAGAATTCGGAGAGTCCGGCCCATTCGCCTTGTGGGCGTTGATTCGGTTCCATGACGATCAGCGTTTCAGCCATGCGTGGGGGTTCCTTGTTCGATAAAGAGCACGGCCTTTAGCCCAGCGCGGCCGTAACGTGTCATGCGCGCGAATTCCCGGTGCAGAATGGGCATGTTATGTGAATCAACCACCGTTTCTCCGGCATCGGTATCGACGTAAGGATCATGCACTCGCACGAAGCGCTCGTCGCAGCCGGTGACGACGACCCAATGCGGTGCCTTGTCGCCGTAGATGCGGTAAGAGCTGATCAGCACGATGGGTATGGCGCCGGTCTCCATGCGCCGGCGCAGTTCGGCCAGACTGACGGGCTTGTGATGGATCGGCACGTGCTGGTTTTTCAAATCGCGTATGAAGGCTTTCTGAACAAGAATCAGGACTTCCTTTTTAACCTCGCTGCGCACGGAATCGGCGAAAAAATCGGCTCCGGCGCTGGTGTAAAGCGTGACGCCGAACCCCCGGTTGAGCGCAGCGATAGCCAGCCCGAAGGGGCCACAGCCGCCGATGCCGGAGGTCATGAACACCGTGGTAGATTCGCGCCACAGCGTGATTTCCAGTTCACGGTTGACGGGTAGCGTTGGATCGAGCGCCTTCATGGCCATGATCAGTGCCGCCGGACCGCAGGTGAACTCCAGCGTTTGCCGGTAGTAGGGTACGGGCGTTTGTTGATGGGATATTGTTAGACCCAGTGGCTTTTCGAAACGCAGCGCCTCTTCGTGGTCGTGGTAATAGTCGCTCACGACGTCGAACTGGCGATAGCCGCAGGCGCGATAGAGGGCGATGGCAGCCGTATTGTCGCGCCGTACTTCGAGGCGGATACTCACGCAATCGTTGTCTTCGCTGGCCTGCTCGGCGGCGGCGATCAGGGCGCGACCAAGGCCACGACCGCGCGCTTGTTCCGCAACGGCAATCGAGTACACGCGGGCATGGGCGCTGGCGCGGCTGAACAGTACCAGCACATAGCCCGCAACAACTCCAGCAGGCGTTTCGATCAGCAGGGTAGTGGCCTGAGCCCGGGTTAAAAGATAGCGCAGTTGACGGCGGGTCAGCCGGTCACCGCTGAAGGCTCCCTGTTCTAGTTCGACGAGGGCGTCCAGGTCTTTCACGGACGCCTGACGCAGATTGCCGACGCTGGGAGGCGAGGTGGACACATGAGCAGCGCTGGAGTGCATGCAT
>JBOHZI010000177.1:0-5215 GCA_050738295.1 Gammaproteobacteria bacterium | reverse complement strand
ACAGCAAACCCACCACCACCGATGCCGGGATTCCGGTCGCGAGCGACGAGCATTCGCTCACCGTCGGCCCGGATGGCCCGATCGTGCTGCACGATCATTACCTGATAGAACAGATGGCGATGTTCAACCGCGAGCGCATCCCGGAACGCCAACCGCACGCCAAGGGCACCGGCGCCTTCGGCCATTTCGAAGTGACGAAAGACGTCAGCAAATACACTCGAGCCGCGGTCTTCCAGCCCGGTACCAAGACCGACATGCTGGCCCGCTTTTCCACCGTCGCCGGCGAGCGTGGCAGCCCCGACACCTGGCGCGACCCGCGCGGCTTTTCATTGAAGTTCTACACCAGCGAGGGCAATTACGACATGGTCGGCAACAACACGCCGGTCTTTTTCATGCGCGATCCGCTGAAGTTTCAACATTTCATCCGATCGCAAAAGCGACGCGCGGATAATGGCCTGCGCGATCATGACATGCAGTGGGACTTCTGGTCGCTGTCGCCGGAGTCCGCGCACCAGGTTACCTGGTTGATGGGCGACCGCGGCATCCCGAAAAGCTTGCGGCACATGAACGGCTACTCCAGCCATACCTACATGTGGGTTAACGCCAAGGCCGAGAAGTTCTGGGTGAAATACCACTTCAAGACCGATCAGGGCATTGAATGCCTGACCCAGGAAGAGGCCGATCGGCTGGCCGGCGTAGACGCCGATTATCATCGGCGCGATCTGTACGAGGCGATCAAGAACGGCGACTTCCCGAGCTGGACGCTGTACATGCAGATCATGCCGTTCGAGGACGCCAAGACCTACCGCTTCAATCCGTTCGATCTGACCAAAGTATGGCCACACGCCGACTACCCGCTGATCGAGGTCGGCAAGTTCACACTCGACCGCAACCCGACCGATTTTCACACCGAGATCGAGCAGGCTGCATTCGAGCCGAACAACCTCGTGCCCGGCATCGGTCTCTCGCCCGACAAGATGCTGTTGGGCCGCGGGTTTGCCTATTCCGATGCGCACCGCGCACGACTCGGCGTCAACTACAAGCAAATTCCGGTGAACCGGCCAAAATCCCCCGTGAACAGTTACAGCAAGGATGGGGCGATGCGTGTTGAGAACGTGTCCGATCCGGTGTATGCGCCGAACTCCAAGGGTGGGCCGAAAGCCGACCCGTCGCTGACCGACGAGGCGGGCCTGTGGTATGCCGACGGCGACATGGTGCGCCAAGCCTACACGCTACGCAAAGATGACGATGATTTCGGTCAGGCCGGGACCATGGTGCGCGACGTGCTTGACGACGATGCCCGTGATCGGTTGGTGAGCAACATCGTCGGCCACCTCAGTGACGGGGTGTCGAAACCAGTACTGGAGCGCGCACTCGAATACTGGCGTAACGTCGACAAGAATCTCGGCGAGCGCATTGCCAAAGAGATGAAAGGCTGAAACCACTTAAGAGGCTTTCGGCTGAACGGGCACGGTAGATCGCCGTGCCCGTTTTTAATTGTGCGCTCGACTGCGCGAAATCGGCGACAATGCGCGCACCGGTTCGAGCATCATGACCAACAGCGATGAAAGAAGAAACACTAACGCGGCTGAAGTTCGCTGCCGCCTTCGCGGTGATGTATCTGGTGTGGGGCTCGACCTACCTGTTCATCCGCATCGGTGTGGAAAATATTGCGCCCGCCGTGCTCGCCGGATTGCGCTTCCTGGTGGCCGGCTCGGCAATCGCTGCTATCGGCTTCGCTCGTGGCGGGCGCTTGCCCAGCCGACGCGATACGTTCACGCTGGTAGTGCTTGCTATAGGGCTCGTGGTGATCGGCAACGGCGTCGTCACCTGGGCCGAACAGTGGGTGCCTTCCGGCGAGGCTGCATTCATTGTTGCCAGTTCCGCGCTGTTCATTGCTTTGTTCGGCGCTATCGGTCCGCGCGGCGAACGACTCGTACTCTTTACCGTCGTCGGGATCGTGCTCGGTTTCGCCGGCACGGTGCTGATGCTGCTGCCCCGTGCCGAAGGCACGCATGGGCCGCTCCTACCGGCACTTGCGCTCGTAGGCTCGGCCTGTTGCTGGGCTGCCGCCGCGATGTATGCCCGCGCGCGCGGTATCTCAACTGCACCGCTCGTGTTTTCCGGGCTGCAGATGTTTACGGGCGGCTGCGTGCTGACCGTAATCGCGCTCGCCACCGGCGGATTCGCACGTACGCACTGGACGCCCTCGGGCATCGGTGCGCTGGCCTACCTCACGGTGTTCGGCTCGGCCATCGCCTACGCCACCTATAATTGGCTCATCCACCGTGCCCGCCCGGCGCAGCTCGGCACCACGGCTTACGTCAACCCGGCGGTGGCATTGGTGCTGGGATGGGCCGTGCTGGGCGAAGCGCTCTCGCCTATTGCCTTTGTCGGGGTCGGTGTCATGTTCGCCGGCGTGGTCATCGTCAATCTGCGTCGGCGCAAACCGGTACCCACCCTGACCAAGACCGGCACCGGCGCCTGATAGTCGAAGGAGACCCGCAATGAGTGAATCGACCACCGGACTAGCGCTGAATCTGGACACCGAGACATTCCGCGCGCTGGGCGAGGACATGCTGAACCTGGCCGCCGAGTGGCGGGCGCACGAGGAGGACGATCCGGTGCTGGAGGCGACGAGCGGGGCTGTATTGGCGGCACTGCTCGACGAGCCGCCACCGGAGCGAGGTGTGGCGAGCGATGAGCTATTCGCCGAATTGCGCAAAAAGGTACTGCGCTATTCGCGGCGCAACGGGCACCCGCGTTATTTTGCTCACGTCTGCGCTTCGCCCGATCCGGTGGGAGCGCTGGCCGATCTGCTCGCCTCGACGATCAACCAGAACCTCACCGCGTGGCGCTCCGCGCCTGCGGGCACGACGCTGGAACGGCTCGCGATTCGCTGGCTGGACGAATTGGTCGGCTTCGACGGCGGCGGTCACGGCCTGCTCCTCGGCGGCGGTTCGGCCGCGAACCTGCACGCACTCGGCGCGGCGGTGCCGCATGCTCTGCACACCCATTCCGACAAGACACGCGCGGATCTGGTGCTCTACGCTTCGAGCGAGACGCATGTATCGCTCGCCAAGGCGGCACGTTTCCTCGGGATCGGACATGTACGCGAAATCGCGGTCGATACCGAACGTCGCATGCGAGTCGATGTGTTGCAAGAGACGTTGAACGACGACCGCGCGGCCGACCTGGTGCCGGCGCTGGTTGCCGGTTCGGCCGGTACCGCCAATGCCGGCACCGTCGATCCGCTGACCGAGATCGCCGCCGTGTGCCGTGAGGCAGGCGTCTGGTTTCACATCGACGGCGCCTACGGCGCTCCGGCGGCCATGACCGAAACGTATACGTTCCTGCGCGAGGGCTTCGCACAGGCCGATTCGCTTTCGCTCGACCCGCACAAATGGTTGTACGCCCCCTTCGACATGGGCGCGCTGCTGGTGCGCGACCCCGAACGCCTGCGCGCAGCCTACTCGGCCACCTCCGAATACATCACGATCACCGAGACCGCGCCGTTCGAGGACCATGCGTTCTGGGATTACGGCCTGGAGATGTCGCGCCGCTTTCGCGCACTCAAACTGTGGATTATGTTCAAGCTGCACGGGGTGAACACCTACCGCGCTGCGATCGCCGATAACATCGCCACCCGCGAATATCTCGATGCACGCCTCGATGCGGAACCTGAACTCCAACGACTGGCTTCGGGACTCAGCATCAGCTGCTTTCGCTACCGTGCACCGGGCCTGGAGGAAGCAGCCCTCAACCGCATCAACATAGCCATACAGAAGAAACTACTCGCGACCGGCAGCATCATCCTCTCGCCCACCACGCTCGACGGGCGTTACAGCCTACGCATCTGCATCGTCAATTTCCACACTCGCCAAACGGATATGGACTGGGTGATCGAACACGTCCTCGCCTTCGGCCGCGAAGCGGCGAACGCCTGATTGCCAACATAGCCTCAACACAGCACGTTGACTCATTTGGTTATGAATCGGAACACCATCAAAGCGAAAGCGCGAAACCTGCTTGACGCCACCTGGTCCGCACCGACGCGAATCACGCTCGGTTATGCGCTGCGCGGCTGCATAGGGATGATGGTGCCCTTCCTCGTTTTGTACGAACTCGGCCGTCCGGCCGCTGGCGTTTTCGCTGCGTTCGGCGGAATGTACGCCGTGTTCGCCGACGCAGGCGGCGCTTATCAACGCCGTCTCGGCGCGATGCTGCTCGCGCTCACGGTCGGGGCGATGAGCCTTTTCCTGGGTGAGAGCCTGCCGACGCTGGTCTGGGTCGCACCATTGGCGCTCGCACTTGTTACCTTTGCCGCCGGTATGGGCCGCGCGTTCGGAGGTTCCGGGATTTCTATCGGGCTGTGCGCGAGCATCATGTTTCTGGTCGGCACGTTCGTCCCGGAGAACCCCCTGCACGCCGCACAGCTTGCAGGCTATTGCGCGCTCGGCAGCCTGTGGGTAATCGGTTTTCAGCTTGCACTGTGGCACTTGCGTCCGTATCGAATACTGCTACAACAGGTCGCCGCCTGCTACGACGCCTGCGCCGAACTGGTGGCCGCCTTAAAGACTGAGCTTGCCGGCACGGATCCAGCGCGGGCGAGGCGGCGTACCCGCGAGCATCACCAAACGGTGCGTGAGGCGATCCGCACGGCAGAATCAACGTTGGAAGCCGTACGTCTCGGGGCCGGACATTCGAGTCCCCTTTTCGATCGCTCGCTGATGCTGCTTGCTGCTGCTTCCCGCGAATCCATAGCGTTGATCGGCCTGCGCGCTGTACACTGGCCGGCGCCGGGCACACCCGCCGCACACGCCTGGCGGGAGCTGTTCGAAAGCTGGCAAGCGGCGCTTGCAGCGGTGGCGCGGCTATTGCTTACCGGCAAGGGCGAGATTCCGGTGGCCCGCATGCATGCCGCATTCGTGGCCCTTAAAGCTCAGAACATAATCCCGACCGAAGCGCGCGCGCCACTGCGGCTGGCGCTTTTGCATATGGATTCGATTGCCGAGGCCGGAGCGCGGGTTTTCGGATTGCACTTCTCCTGGCGTGAAACACTACCGCGACTCGGTCTGGGTGGTGTGCGTAGCGCCTGGGCGACTCTCGCGGCTCAACTGACGTTCAACTCGATCATTTTTCGTCATGCGTTGCGGGTGTCAGTGGCAGCCGGATTCGGTCTGTGGATTGCCGGCGTATTCAGTGTGACCCACCC
>JBOHZI010000176.1:0-5245 GCA_050738295.1 Gammaproteobacteria bacterium | reverse complement strand
TTCTCTCTCAACGTTCCTGGCGCCGCACGAACAACGCCATCGCCTCGGCATGCGACGTGTGCGGAAACATGTCCGCCACACCGGCGCCGTCCAGCGCGAAACCGGCCGCATCGAGATCGGCGGCATCACGCGCCAGCGTTGCCGGGTGGCACGAGACATAAAGTATCCGCTCTGTGCCCAGACGATGCAATTCTGGAATCACGGCGCGTGCCCCGCTGCGGGGCGGATCGAGTAGTACTGCCTCGTAGCGGCCCTGCAGCCACGGCGCACCGGGCGGCACAACAGACAGATCGGCCGCATGGTGCGCCACGTTGGTAATATTGTTCGCACGCGCATTGGCCCGCGCGCGCTGCACCAGCACCGGTTCGCCCTCCACGCTGACCACTTCCTTTACCTTGCGGGCAAAGGCCAGACTGAAATTACCGATGCCGCTATACAGTTCGAGTACGCGTGCCGCAGGCGGGAGCGCCAGGCGCTCGATAGCCGCAGCCACCAGCCGACGATTCACCGCCGCATTCACCTGAACGAAATCGGTAGGAAGAAAATGCAGCGTGAGATCGAACGCGGGCAAACTGTAATTCAGCAACGCAGGGCCATACAGCAGTCGCAGTGTGCCGGGGCCGCCAGTCTGGATCCAGATCGCGCAATCGTGCTCGTGACCGAAGGCAATCAGTCGCCCCACATCGCCAGCATGTGGCTCGCCGAGCAGCCGAAACACAAAGGCCGCGCCGCTCTCGCCGGCAGCGAACTCGACCTGCGGGCACTGCGCATACAATTCGAGCGAACCGATTAATTCCGACAACAAGGTCGGCAGATGCTCGTCCGGCCAGTCGAGTACCGGGCATTCGCTGGAATCGGTCACATAACGACCATTGGCTTCGTGAAAGCCGACCACCACATGCCCCTTTTTGGGTACATGCTTGGCGCCCAGTCGTGCCTTGCGCCGATACTGCCAGGCCGGGCCGGTGATGCGCTCGAACAGCCGTGCGGGCTTTAATCCGCCCACCCGCTCCAGGGCGTCAATCAGCGCCTGCTCCTTGACCGCCAGTTGTTCGTCGAGCGCCAGGTGCTGGAAGGCGCACCCGCCACACACACCGAAATGCGCACAACGCGGTTCGACGCGTGTCGCGGCCGGCTCGATAATCCGCGCGACTCCGGCCTCGTCGAAATTTCGGCGGTGACGGATACCATCGAGCGCCACGGTTTCCCCCGCCAGCGCGCCACGAACGAAGACCACCTTGCCATCGCGCCGGGCCACACCACGTCCATCCTGGGAGAGACTGTCGATGTGTACCGTGGGCACGGCCCCACCGGCGTCGGTCATGCGGTGGTCCGGGGCTGCCATTCTTGTGCGAACTCGATGAAATGCGGCCGGTCGCTCCACGTCAGCATCTGCTCGCGGAGTGTCTTCAAGCGTTCGGCGTAAGCATCGGCTCCCACACGTCCGCGCAGGCGTTCGAAACGCAGCCAGATGAGGTAGGTATTCATGGTGTCGATTTCACAGTAGTTGCGTATCGCCTCGATGTCCCCCGCGAGCCAGGCTTCGGCTACGTGCGCACCGCCCACGCCGGATTTACCCGGCAGCCCGATCAACCGCGCCACTTCGTCGAGCGGCGCGTTGTTGCGGGCCTGAAAATGCGCCATGACATCCATCACATCCACGTGACGCCAGTGGAACCGCGAGACATAATTGTTATAGCGATAATCACGCTCGTTGTCACCCATCTCCCAATACGCTCCGGCGGAGATACCGTGACGCAGCGCGCGATAGGCGAGCACCGGCAGATCGAAGCCGCCACCGTTCCACGACACCAATGTGGGGCGATACTGCTCCAGGCCTTCGAAAAAACGGGTGATTAACTCGGCTTCATCCGAATCGGGCTTGCCCAGCGACCAGGCCCGCACCGTGCCTTCGTGCTCGAGTACCAGACCAATGGCCACGATACGTTGCAAGTGAGGCGGCATAAAATCGTGCCCCACACGCTGGCGGCGCAACTGGCGCATGGCGCGCACGACATCGTCGTCGGCAAGCCCGTCCAGGTCGTACAGCGCTTTGCCGGCCTCCACATCGGGCACGGTTTCGATATCGAAGGCGAGAACGGGGTCGGCCATGGGGCGTCGCCGTCTTGAATGTTTAATAAAGTGTAACATTCGTGGTGAAACCCCTAGGGAGGCCCCCATGCGCTCGGGGCTGTACAAACGACTGCTGCTGATCGCGGTACTACCGGCGATACTCCTCGCTGTGGTGTTGGGTATCGGAACCGGGTGGGAAAGCGTGATTGCAACCCGCAACGCGGCACACGCAACAGCACGGATAGAGGCTGCCAGCCTGGCCCACAGCGTCGTACGCAGTGATAACGGAGACGTCGCACTGCCTCGCTCTACTCTGGCCGGTAGCGGCCTCTTCGAGATCCGTCTGATCGGCCCCGGCGGGATTATCGTGTCTGATCACAGGCGGATGGCTCTGTCGCCACCACCGCGCAGAAAATTGGCGCGTCTGCTCGAAAGCCTCGGTGCCCCCTTTATTCGCACCTCCGACCTGAGAGCCCAGGCGAACGTGGCCGGGACACAGTTCCACATCCAGGTGCTGCTCTCGCCCGAGCACTGGAACAGCGCAGCCGGGCGTGGGATAGCGCTCGCTGCTGCTACAACGACCACAGTGCTGCTGGCGGCACTCTTGCTCGCGCTGCTGCTCAGTTACGGACTGACCGTCCGGCTACGCGCCATCACCCGCCAACTCGCCCGTCTCGCCCGAGGGGAGTATGAAACCCGCCTGCCATCCAACCGGAGAGGCGAACTGGCTCTCGCCGCGGACGATCTGAACCGTCTCGCTGAAACGTTAAGCCGGCGCGCGAAGGAAGAAGTCAACCCGGAACAGGAAGAGACGGATACGCAACTTTCGGTAACGGCCAAGACCCAGCGCAAGGCGCTCGAAGACTATCTGCACACGCTGGATCACGAACTGCGTTCGCCGCTCAACGCCATTGCCGGCTACACGCAACTACTGGGCGCCGAGCCTCTCACACCTTCGCAGCGCGAGAGTCTGGACATCGTTCACAGTGCGGTAGGTACGCTAACGCAATTGCTCGACGACAGCCTGCGTCAACCGGGAAAGAGGAAACGTTCGCGCGGCAAGGCACAAGCGTTCGACCTGGTCACGCTGATCGATGAAGTAATCGCTCTCGCCGCACCGGCGGCCTATGCCAAACCACTCGATCTGATTGCCGACTGCGGCGGCTGGCGCACCCTGCCGGTGATGGGTCATGCCCTGCACGTGCGCCAAATCCTGACCAACCTGATCAATAATGCCGTGAAATACACGCCAAGCGGGCATGTTTGCCTGCAGTTGGAAGTATTGTCCGACAAAGACGACAAACTCGAACTGACGCTGCGCGTCAGCGACACGGGACCGGGCATACCTCGCAAACAGCGCGAACGCGTTTTCAAACCCCGTGAGCGTTTACGCACCACGGCGGCGTTGCCGGGAAAGGGGCTGGGACTTGCCCTCAGTCAGAACCTGGCCACCGCCATGGGTGGGCGCATCACACTCGGCGAGGCGTCCGGCGGTGGCTGCGAATTCGCTCTGACACTGACACTGACCCACGCCGAAGCCTTCGCCGCTCAGCCCATGCCTGCACCCACGCGCATGGTGTTATGGGAAGCCAATCCCGTCGTGCGCAACGCCCTCGCCCATCGGCTGTGTGCGGCCGGTGCCGAACTCGACTTGGCGCCAAGTCGCGAAGACTTGCTCGCACACGCGGATACGAACACATCTTACGATGCCGTAGTGCTCGGGCTGGAGCCCGGCGAAACACCGCCCGAGCTCGAAGGCGAACACCCCAAACTGCGGTTGCTCACCTGTACCCTCGGCCCGGCACGCGAGACCCAGCTCGTGGCCGCATCCAAGTGCATAGGACAGCAACGCCTGGAACACCTGTTCGGACTGCACCGAAGCATCCAATCCAGGCCCGCCCAGTCCTATCTCAGTCCGCGTCTGTGGCGCATCCTGTGTGAGGACACGCCGCTGGATCTCGACCGCCTGGCCGCAGCGCTGCGCAACAAGGATATGGAAGATGCACGCGCCGCGACACACAGGATATGCGGCACCACGAGCTTTGTTCACATGAAGGACAGCGAACGCGCCGCGCGCGTACTGGAAAAAACGCTGATGGATGACGAGCCCGACCTGGCCGCGGCCTGGAAACAACTGGCAAGCCTGAGCCATACACTGCTCGAGGAGTTGCGGCGCATCGCACCACCCGTAACACAGCGCAAACTCACCGGGTGGCGCATCATGGTCGTAGACGACAATCGATTGAACGCCGAATTGCTGGCACGCCATCTGGAATCACATGGTGCCGCGGTCGAGCAATTTCAAACTGCGTCCGAAGCGTTGCGGGCCACCGGTCCCTGGCATCTCAGCCTGGTCGATGTGCAGCTCGAAAACGACGACGGTATCGCCCTGGGCGGCACATTGCATAATAATTTCCCGCAAACCCTGATCGTCGCCCAAAGCGGCGACACGCAGACCAGCACACAGGAAAAGGCTCGCGACGCCGGGTTCCATGATTACCTGACCAAGCCGATCGATCTCGAACAACTCCCGCAACGTCTGCTCGCACTGCACACCGAGGCCACGCAAACTTCCGTTCGCCAACAAGCCTAGCTTAGTGCGACGTAATCCGCGGTCGAAACAGGCCGATTGACTTGTTTTGCACTTCTGCTACACTTTGCTTTGTGGCGAAGGAGTTCGCCACCGGCAGCAGCCGGAATCGCCACCAGGCTAATAACTCCTGACGATTCGACCGACTGCGCGGCCTTGGGGAAAGGTCGCAAGGGAGATTTGCATGTCGCCCATTGCCAGGCACCTCGTCATCAACCTGATTCAGGTGGCCTTTCTGCTGGTGTTTGCACCGCTGCTCGCCGGTGTACTGGCGCGTCTGGAAGAAATTATCCAGGGCAAGCACGGGCCGAGCATCTTCCAACCCTACCGCGACATCTGGAAACTCTTCGGCAAGGACGAAGTGGTTTCCGAGGAATCGAGTTGGGTGTTCCGCTTCGCGCCGATCATCGCCTTCGTGATGCCGATGTTCGTGGTGCTGCTGATCCCGGCGCTCACCGCCTTTCCACTCTTTTTCGCTTTCATGGGCGACATGATTGCGGTCGGTTTCCTGTTCGCTGCAAGCGGCTTTTTCGTCGCCCTCGCGGCGATGGATACCGGCAACGTCTACGGCCCGGTCGGTGC
>JBOHZI010000175.1:0-5270 GCA_050738295.1 Gammaproteobacteria bacterium | reverse complement strand
ACTGCCCGGCACTCACGATTGCGTACAGGCGGGGTCCGGCGGAGGTATGGGTGACGGTGATGCCGATACGGCCCATGTTCGTGGGTAGCCCGTGCATGGCGAGTTTGTGCCAGGTTTCGCCGCCGTCGGTGGAGTGCCATATGGCGCTACCCGCTCCCTGTTGCGGCGGGTACTGGAACCACGGCGTGCGCTCGGCGTTCCAGGTGGTGGCGTAAACGCTTGCTGGCTGCGCGGGGTCGCGGGCGAGATCCACCGCGCCGGTATGTGTGTTGACGTAGAGCGTTTTCTTCCAGTGTTTACCGCCGTCGGTGGTAAGGAAGACTCCGCGCTCCTTATTTGAACCCCAGGCATGGCCCATGGCGGCAACCAGCACGCGGTTGGGGTCTTTGGGGTCCACGAGCAGGCGTCCGATGTGGCGACTGTCGGCGAGTCCGATGTGGCGCCAGGTTTTGCCGCCGTCGTTGGAGCGGTAGATGCCGTCGCCATAAGTCGCGTCGGAGCGGATCGTGGATTCTCCGGTGCCAACATAGAGGATTTTCGGATTGGATGCAGCGACGCCGATCGCACCGATGGAGGCCACAGGTTCGTGCTGGAACAGCGGTTGCCAAGTGACACCCGCATCCGTGGTCTTGAAGACTCCGCCGTCCACGGCACCGAAGTAGCCGAGGTTGAGTTTGCCGGCAACGCCGGCGACCGCATCCACGCGCCCGCCTCGGTAGGGCCCGACCATCCGCCAGGACAAGCCGTCAAACAGCTGGGTGGGCAGCGCCTGGGCGGCGCCGGCGGTGACTAGCAGAAAGCCTATGCAGAATATTCGCAGCATGGTCGGGCTCCTTGTGGCCGGATCGGGAGAAGCGCCGGGCGTTCCGGGCCTCCTGTGGACTATGACGGTCCACCATGGGTTTTGTGCGCTGTGGCCAGCGCAATGCCTATTGTATGCGGGCTATGACTATTCGTGGGCACTCTTTTCTTGTAAACTACCAAGTAATTCACTACCCCTTGAGGATTTTTGAGAATGGATCAGCGAATTTTGGCGCTTGCCGGTGTTGCGGCATTTTCCCTGTCGATGGGAGCTTGTGCGATGAGCCCGCATCAGACAACGGCGAACAGCAATGCGCCGCATCAAGTGTGCAGCTACCAGTCGGCGATTGGCAGCCACATCGGCAATCGGGAATGCATGTCCCGCAGCGCCTACGATAAGCAGCAGGAGGAGAATCAGAAAAAGACGCAAACTCAAGCCGATCAGAGCAATAATTCGGGTGGCCCTCCAGCGCGCCGCTAAGATAGACGTTTTGTTTTGAAACGGCATGTCTGAGCGTTTTCGAGACATTGAATTGCGGGCCCCGACGGGGCCCGTTCTTTCGTGCAAGGGCTGGGTGCAGGAAGCGGCGCTGCGGATGCTGCATAACAATCTCGACCCGCAGGTCGGCGAAAATCCGAAAGAGCTGGTTGTGTATGGCGGCATCGGCCGCGCGGCGCGCAACTGGGAATGTTTCGACGCCATCGTCGCTACGCTGAAGCGCCTCGAAGACGACGAAACCCTGCTCATTCAATCCGGCAAGCCTGTGGGCGTGTTCAAGACCCACGAGGATGCGCCGCGGGTACTGATTGCGAACTCCAACCTCGTGCCCAAATGGGCAACCTGGGATCATTTCTTCGAACTCGACAAAAAGGGTTTGATGATGTTCGGTCAGATGACGGCCGGCTCCTGGATCTATATTGGCTCGCAGGGCATCGTGCAGGGCACCTACGAGACGTTTGCCGAGGCGGTGCGCCAGCATTACGAGGGCGAACCCAAAGGCAGGTGGCTGCTGACCGGCGGGCTCGGCGGTATGGGCGGCGCACAGCCGCTGGCTGCGGTGTTTGCCGGCCTGTGTTGTCTCGCGGTTGAAGTCGATCCCGCGCGCATCGACAAGCGCCTGGAATCGGGCTATCTGGATCGAAAAGCCACGAGCTTGGACGAAGCACTCAGACTTATTCGTGCCGCCAGCGACAAGGGCGAAGCGATTTCGGTGGGTCTGCTCGGCAACGCCGCCGAAGTGTATGACCAGATTCTGGCGGGCGACTATCATCCGGATTTTGTCACCGATCAGACCTCGGCCCACGATCCGTTGAACGGCTATATTCCCGTCGGCTACGATCTCGCGCGCGCGGCCACGCTGCGCGAATCCGATCCCGACGAATATGTGCGCCTGTCCAAGGACTCGATGGCACAGCAGGTGTGTGCGATGCTCGGTTTTCACGAGCGCGGTATTCCGACCTTCGATTACGGCAACAATATTCGCGCCATGGCGCAGGATGCGGGTGTCGAAAATGCTTTTGATTTCAAAGGGTTCGTTCCGCTTTATATTCGCCCGTTGTTCTGCGAGGGTATGGGACCGTTCCGCTGGGCAGCGCTGTCCGGCGATCCCGAAGATATCTACAAGACCGACGCCAAGGCGAAGGAACTGTTCCCTGAAAAGACGCACCTGCACCGTTGGCTGGACATGGCGCGTGAACGCATTCATTTCCAGGGACTGCCGTGCCGCATCTGCTGGCTGGGCTACCAGGAGCGCCACAAGCTCGGTCTCGCGTTCAACGAAATGGTGCGTAGCGGCGAGCTGAAGGCGCCGATCGTGATCGGCCGCGACCATCTTGATGCCGGTTCGGTCGCCTCGCCCAACCGCGAGACGGAAGCCATGCGCGACGGCTCCGATGCCGTGGCCGACTGGCCGATCCTGAATGCGCTGCTCAACACCGCGAGCGGCGCCTCCTGGGTGAGTTATCATCATGGTGGCGGTGTCGGCATGGGCTATGCGCTGCATGCCGGCGTGGTGATCGTGGCCGATGGCAGCGAACGGGCCGAGCGGGCACTTGCCCGCGTGCTGGTGAATGACCCCGGCACTGGCGTCATGCGCCATGCCGATGCCGGTTACGAGAAAGCAATCGAGGTCGCCGGCGAGCGCGGGCTCGACTTGCCCATGATTAACGGCTGAGTCAACAAACCTCAAAAAAACGAACTGCAAGGCTCTGCATCCTTATCGGACTTTGACTCGTATAAGTCAACGAATCATTTGTTGACGAAGTCCGATATGAAAAAGTGGCTACTGGCGGCGCTGTTGGCTGCGACAGGTTTAGTAGGTTTGAGCGCCAACGCAGCAGCGCAGAATATTCCCCTGGCACTCGCCGACTGGCAGCCGGTCACGTTCGGTGGCGTCAAGCCGACCGAGTTCCAGCAGACAAAAACGCCCAACGGTCCCGGCATTGCGCTTAAGGTAAAGAATTCTTCCTCGTTTCGCGTTTACGCTTTCAAGAAACCGGTGACGATTTCCAGCATTAGTTGGAGAATGCGCTATAGCGGATTACCGGCTGTGCCCGACAAGAACGACGAAACGTCCAAATCGGGCGATGACTTCGTGTTGCGTGTCGGGTTGATTACCGCCGGCGATCACCACGGAGTCTCCATTTTCGCGCCCGGCTGGATCAAGCACATGGCGAAGATACTCAAATTGCCCGCCGGCAAGGTGATCTATCTGGTGGCAAGCCGATATCACACGCCGGGCAGCACTTGGCCGAGCCCGTATTCCGGGCATCTGTCCTACGTCAGCGTTGCGGAATTGAAGAACAAAAAGAACAGGCATTGGTTTGATGTCAGTTACATGTTGCCCAAGTCGACGCGCGTGGTCGGGCTGTGGCTGATGGCCGATGGCGACAATACACATTCGGATTTCACCTCCGTGATCAGCAAATTGCGCATCCAGTAAGCTCAAACTCTGAAAGCAGGGATTGTAGAGAGGGTGGGCCTTTGTTGGGCCGTAAAGCGAGCTTTCCTGGTTCCGAGCATTGATGTTGCCAGCGACAGCAGGTATTCTGTCGCGAAGCCGTGGCGGATGACAGACATAATCATGAGTAGTTCAAGAGCCGAACCCCTGCATGGTGCGCCTGCCATGGCGCGATCCTCATCCGTCGATTTGAAGCCGGTTGTCCCGATAAGTCACGGATTTATCCAATGAAATGTCCGGCCTGCAAGGCTCCACTGGTTGTTGTCGAGCGCGAATCCATCGAAGTGGACTGGTGCCCGGCCTGCCATGGCGTATGGTTCGACGCCGGCGAGCTGGAGTTGCTGGCGGCGAAGGCGGGCAAGACGCTCGAACCGGATGCGATCGGCACACCGGCGGGCAAGGTTGATGAGGCGCTGCGGCGTTGCCCGCGTTGCCGGCGGAAGATGGAAAAAGTCGCGCCCGCGGACGATAACGATCTGTTGCTCGACCGCTGCACGAAGCATGGTTTGTGGTTCGATGCCGGCGAACTCGGTTCGTTGATGCAGCGACTCGCCGGGCACAGCGATGAAGCCGCCGTAGTCGGCTTTTTGAACGAAACCTTTCAATCGAAGGAGTCAGGTACATGATAGCTGTATGGATCATTATTGCGATCATCATTCTTGTAGCCATCTATTTCATTGCTCAGTACAACGGACTGATCAATTTGCGCAACGAAACGAAAAATGCGTGGGCGCAGATCGACGTTCAGCTCAAGCGGCGTCATGACCTTATTCCCAACCTGATCGAAACGGTCAAGGGATATATGAACCATGAGCGCCAGACACTGGAAAGCGTGACCCAGGCGCGCACCCAGGCCGTCAATGTAACGGGCGGCAGCGTGGCCGAACAGGCGCAGGCTGAAAATGCGCTTTCCAAAACCCTGCGTTCGCTGTTTGCGGTCTCGGAGAATTATCCCGACCTGAAGGCGAATCAGAATTTCCTCGCCCTGCAGGAAGAGTTGACCTCGACGGAAAACAAGATCAGTTTTGCACGACAGTTTTACAACGATGCGGTGATGAAGCTCAACAACAAGATCGAGATGTTCCCCTCCAACATCGTTGCTGGGATAGGGCATTTCAAAAAGGGCGAATCGTTCGAGCTCGAAGCGCCCGCCGAGCGCGAAGCTCCCAAGGTCAGTTTTTCGAGCTGATCGGACTCGACCGTGTTTGAATTGATTCGGGCCAACAAGCGCCGCGCAGTCATCCTGGTGGTGGCGATGGTGGTGTTGCTTGCGGCGCTGGGTTACGGGCTCGGCTTTGCGTTCTGGCACCGACCCATTGCCGGGCTGGTCATTGCCTTCGTGGTCTGGCTGGTACTTGCGCTGGCGACCTGGTTTCAGGGCGATGCCATGATTCTTGCTGCAAGTGGGGCCCGCCGGATAGAGAAAAAGGACCATCCGGTGCTCTTTGACGTAGTCGAGGAAATGACGATTGCCGCTGGTCTGCCCAAGCCGCCTGAGGTGTATATCCT
>JBOHZI010000174.1:0-5276 GCA_050738295.1 Gammaproteobacteria bacterium | reverse complement strand
TTTTTTCGTCATGAGATGGTCTCCTTGTATTAACGAGTGCGTCGGAACCGGCGGACGCGGGTGCTGTGCCAGCTAGCTGTTAAGGCGGAGGATGACCGTGTTGTAAAGTCGGCATCTCGCGGCGCGCAAGCGAGCCGGTAAACCGTATTCGGATCGTAAAGCCCGCTGTTACGGAGTGGCGCTTTTGTACACACTCACCCTAACATGGCGGGCCGCTGCGAGACGGTGATGCCTGTGTTACAGGCGTTACCGGAGAAATTTCCGCCCGCCGGGCGCTGATGCGGGCAGGGAAGAGGCTTGTGGACTGCTTCGGGTATCATGCCTCGATGGCAATGCAAATTAATGCCGCCGAGTTATATAAAACGGTTGGACCGGAGGCAGCATGAACACAAGCGCAGCCCGGCAAGCGCAGTCCGTAACCGAATTGGCCGCGCGCTTCGAGGATTCACTCGCCCGGCTCGCCGAAGCGGAATCGTTCGGCAAGGCCATGCGCAGCGGCAAGGTGTTGCAGATCGCAGGCCGGTTGCTGTGCCAGTCCGACGGACCGCAGATGCTCTACGCACGTATCGAGACGGTGGAGCAGGCCGGTATTTTCATCGGAACGGACTGGGCCACGCCGGAGATTCTGCAGGCGGATATCACGGTGCATACTCTGCGCGAGGGCAGCGCCGACGAAGTTACTCTGGAATGCCTCAGCGAATTGCGCCTGCTGGCGGTTGCCCAGTCTTGCTACGCCCACCCCAGCATTTCATCCGAACAGGCGCGTCATTACCTGGTGCAGGTGCTGGCACTCAACCTCGATCTGTTGTTTGAGGCCGGAACCGAGGCCACACGCGTGAGTCTGGGGCGCATGGCGGTCGCCGTGCACGGTGTACTGCAGTTGCTGGTGCGCGAGGTCGGCTACGATGACATTCTCGAACGGTTGATCGCAGAGATCTGGCGAATACTGGCGCAAAGACCGGTTCGCGTCGATCACATCAAGGACATGATTACCCAGATTGCGGAGTTCCTCTACGATTCCGCCATTCCGGTGACCAATGGCCTCGGCGCGCATCGTCTGATCAGCGCACTGTTCGGACCGACTCAAGCCTCGTCAGAGGATCCCGGACTGGATGTGTACCGCGAACGACTGGCATCCATGGACGCACAAGCGTTGCAACAGGAAGCCACCGGCTTCGCCCGTGCCATGCATGATACCGGCCTGGTCTCGGCCTATCATCCGGTATTTTTGCGTTTTGCGCTGGACGAGGCCCCCGATCTGCTGCCTGCGGCGCTCGGCCTTAGCGCCACCGGGCGCGATGCCCTGCTCTGTTACCCGGATCTGGTGCATGCGCTGATTGAGGCGGCCATCTATCCCGAGACGGCACAGGCGGCCTATGGTCTGGCTCAGATGCTGGAACGAGGCGTACTGTTTGCCCCGCCGGTTGCGCCTGCTCTATGGCGGCAGCTCGGGCTCGAGTTGTGTCCCGCCGCCGAGATCGCCGTGTCTCTGGCCGTCGGCACCGCGCGGCCGGCCCACGTGCATCTGCTCGCCGGTGTGCTCGGCGTGCTCGGGTTGCCGCTTGGTGTCGGGCAGGGCAACAATCCGACCTGTCAGGCCGCCCGTGCGATTTCGATGTGGGCCTATAACGATCCGGATTATCTGTTGCAGATGATTACCTGGGCCGCGCGCGATGACGATCTGGTCATGCATTTTGAGGGCCAACGCCTATCCTCGCGCGAGCTGGCGGAGGATATTCCGGCCATTTCGCCGAGAGATGTGGCCGCGGTCTCCGCCGTGCTGGTGCCGCACCTCGACCGCATCTACAACGCCATGATGAATCTGTGCATCGCGCGCGATGATGATCCGCATCGGTGGGTCAACCCGGAATTTCACGGCTGGTGGGTGGGCCGCGGTTTCGAGCTTGCCGTGGATCTCGCCACTGGCAAGTTGAAAAACTACGCGGCCTTCGTGCGCCATTTCTACGCGAGCTACCATCCGTTGCATAACGGCAATCGGCCGCTCATTCATCCGCAACCCGCGGGTCTGGCGATGACCGACAGTGCCGCTCGTTTCGTCGGCTGGCATGCCATTACCATCCAGCGGGTAAGCTTCGATCAGAACGGCGAGATGCGAGTGTACTTCTACAACCCCAACAACGACAGCGGTCAGGATCTCGGCAACGACGTACAGGTCTCCACCGAAGGTATGGGCGAGCGTTACGGCGAATCCTCACTGCCTGTAGTTGAGTTCGTCTCCCGGCTCTACATTTTCCACTTCGATCCGCTCGAACATTCCGCACCGGGGAAAGTGCCGGCGGTCGAGGTAGCCGCAGTCGAAGCGCTGGCGCGCGAAAGCTGGGCCGCCGAGCGCTAGCAGGCTGTTGAAAAGCTACTGCGCTCGACATCTTGAACGCAGCGGTGCTCGAAATCCTCATGTACCAGCGCGTACACTGCGGTTTCTGCGCTCCTCTGCGTCCAACCTGTCTTCGCTCGCTACGCTTTTCAACAGCCTGCTAGTCCGGCGTGAACGCGCTGGCGTGAAATTCGGCCGCTTCGGTCACTTCCGGGATTCCCGCGGGCTGGGGTTCGACCGGCTCGGCACCGGCCAGCACTTCCAGCACGGTGTGCACGCCATGGGATAAGGATTCCAAGTGGTAGCCGCCTTCCAACACCATCACGAGACGACCTCCACAGTGACGATCGGCAATGTCTTGAACGATACCGGCCATGGCCGCGAAGCCGGGGTAACTGACATTGAGGGCCAGATCCAGTCGGTGCGCATCAAAGCCGGCCGATACCAGTACCAGATCCGGTTTGAAATAGTCCGCCGCCGGCACCAGAATTTCGCGCAGGGCCTTGAGCATGGCGGCATCGCCCGCGCCGTCGGGCAGGGGTACATTGACGGTCGAGCCTTCGCCCAGGCCGCCACCAACCTCCTCGAGCAGGCCCGAGCCCGGATAGAACGGTGCCGCTCGGTGGATGTCGAAAAACAGCACGTCCGGATCGGCCCAGAATATTTCCTGGGTGCCATTGCCATGATGGGCATCCCAGTCGATGATCAGCACCCGCTCGCAACCTAGTGCCTCGCGCGCATGGGCGGCGGCCACCGCCACGTTATTGAACAGGCAGAACCCGCGTGCCCGCACCGGTTCGGCGTGATGGCCCGGTGGGCGCACCAGAGCGAAGGCGCTTTGCGCACGCTTCTGCATCACTGCCTCGACCGCGGCGACCGCGGTACCCGCAGCGACTTCGGCGGCCTTTACGCTGCCTGGCGACACCGCGGTGGTGTCCACGTCCAGCCACGCGTTTTTGCCGCGCATGCCGTAAATCGTGTTCAAGTAGGCTGCGGTATGTACCCGCGTCAGTTGTTTGCGCGTGGCCGCGACGCCTGGCTCGAAGCTCACACCGGGTACCGGCGACTGCTCCAGAAGTTCGCGAATCGCGGTAAGCCGGCCGGGGTGTTCCGGATAACTCCACTTTACGCCGAGGCCGTTTAGAATCTCTCGCACCCGGCGATCCAGCCGCCCTGGCAAAAACGGATAGTCCGCATCCGGATTGTGCTCCAGCATGCGTTTGTCGTAAAAAATCTTTACGCTGCGGTCGCCAATCATTCGATTCCTCCACAGAACACTAGCGCTTCCAGCTAATAACGATGTTCACGTGATCCTTGTCGCGGCGGATACGCCACGGTGTCCATGTCACCACGTAATCCTTAATTACAAAGCCGAACCCCGTTACGATCACGGCCAGAACGCCCCACGCCCACGGCGGCATGGCGAACGAGCGACCGAGACCGGCGCCCAGCAGCGCCAGCCCGGCGGCCACGCCGGTGACACCGATCGCGGATTCGATACACATGCAACGTGCCGCCCGCTGGGATCCCGAGTGCGTGACGCGGCGTTGCTGAGTCAGTAACGCGACATCTCGCACCAGGCTCTGGAGCAAAAGCAGGACGGCGGCAACGAGCAGCAATGCGCCGATGCTCAGCCGATCAGGCAGCAACGGCGCCACCAACCAGAACCCGATCCCCAGTACGGGAACCGCAGTCAATTCGACTTTTTCGTTTCGGGTCATGTTTCCAGTCTACTGCGTCTCGCTAGGCAGGAGCAGTACCATCGGACGGAAGGGCGTCCATGTTCCGGGAAAGGTTGAGAATCTCGACATCAGTGCTGATACTCGGTTTAAGCCCCATTTATGAATGCAGCTGATCTGTAGTTCCGTCGCTATCGGTGTGCCATTCGCTGAACAAAAGTCCGTAGAGGTCCGAGTCCGATACCTGTTCATCGACGATCCAGCGTTCGCGCAGGTGGCCTTCCTTCTTGAAGTCCAGGCGTAACAGGCTTCTGGCTGACGCCACGTTGTCCGGGTCGATGTCGGCTTCCACGCGGTTCAGACCAAGTTCGGCGAAGCCGTAGTTCAAAAGCGCCACGAGCGCTTCGTGCATATAGCCCTGTCTCCAGGCGGAGGATGCCAGGCCGTAGCCGATCTCCGCGCGCCGGCATTGTTCCGACAACTTGAACAGGGTGCAGGTACCGATAAGTTGTTCGTCGTTTTTTCGCTCCAAGCCCAGGTGTATGTACTGGCCTGTGGCCATCGCCTCTTCATCCCGGGCGATAAGTTCATATGCCTTGTCGATGGAGGTCCAGGGCGAGTTGCTCCAGTAGCGCATTACCTTCGGATCGGAGCGGAGGGCAAACAGGTCGGGCGCATCGGATTTGTGCAGAGGTCTCAACACCAACCGTGGTGTGGTCAGTCGGACTTGAGTAAAGACCCTCATTTCACCGAACCGTTCCGGAGCCACCTCGACTTTGTCACCCTCCGTCATCATTGACCGTGCATTTTCGTCCAGCGGGCGAGCAACGCATCGAGCTGCTTTTTGTAATGGCCGTAGACTTCACGCTGACCCTGGGTGGGTGCAGCATCCGTCATTTCGAGCTTGGTGGTGAGCGTATCGAGTCCTCCGGTAACGGCTCGCAGCGAGTCCTCACCGGTGTCGCGCCAAGCCGAGAGTTCCTACGCAAAAGTGGACACCGCGGGTTATGCACATTGGGCCTCGAACTCGATGGGAGACCGGTAGCCGAGTGCTGAGTGTAATCTGCGTGTATTGTAAAAGTCGATGTAGCTGCGTATGGCCGAGCGCAGCGTGGGTTCGCTGTTGAAGTGTCTGCGATGGTACATGTCCGACTTCAGGGTCTTGTTCCACGACTCCATGTGTGCGTTGTCCGTCATGCGCCGAGGGCGGTTCACGCTCTGCACCAGCCCGGCTTCGGCCAGGGCCTGCTTGAAGTCGCTGG
>JBOHZI010000173.1:0-5373 GCA_050738295.1 Gammaproteobacteria bacterium | reverse complement strand
CACGCCGACACCGCGCGTCGTGTGCGCGCTGCCGGAACGCACGATCCCGTCTTCCAGCGCCCAGCTTTCGGCGCGTGCTGCCTGGAAGTACAGATCCGCGTAGTCCAGGCGCCGCGTCAGCAGGTGCCCGAACAGTTGATCGAGGTGACTATCGTCCAGCCCGCCGGGCGCGAGCAAGGTTTCGCGCGCAATCGCCAGACTGGATGCGTTTTCTACAGAAGTTGATGTGCTATTCATGCCGTCCATTGTAAGAGCTGATGCTGAATCGCACATGTTCGAGCACCGGGAAGCGTTGACGAAGGCGGCGCTGGGCGACGCGGTCGAGACTCGCATGCGTCATGCCGGGGCGGCGCGCGAGTCGGGCCAGCGTCTCGCCCCACGGGTCCACGATCAGGCTGTGACCATACGTTTCTCGGCGGTCCGGGTGCACGCCGGTCTGCGCCGCCGCCAGCACGAAGCACTGGTTCTCCACAGCCCGGGCGCGCACCAGAAGCGACCAGTGCACGCGTCCCGTGGCGGCAGTAAAAGCGCTGGGCACGGCAAACAGTTCGCAGCCGTGACGTAGAGTTAGGGCGCGAAAGAATTCCGGGAAACGCAGGTCGTAGCAGACCGCAAGGCCCATGCGTCCGAGCGGCGTATCGATTGCCGCGAGTCGATCTCCCGGGACGAAATGCGCCGATTCGCGGTAACGCTCCCGCCGCCCGGGCAGATCGACGTCGAACAGGTGCATCTTGTCGTAACGCGCCATGCGCCGACCTTTGGCATCGTACACCAGCACCGCCGCCGCAACTCGCCGATCATCGGCATGCAACGGCACCGTGCCGCCCACGATCCACAGCCCCAAGCGCGCCGCGGTGTCGGCAAGAAAGTCCTGAATCGGCCCCGCGCCATCGGTTTCGGCCGCGCGCAGACGGTCCGCGCTCGACTCCGGCATGCAGGCGAAATTTTCGGGCAATACGGCCAAGCAAGCACCCGCCGCACTCGCCCGCTGCAACAGATGCCGGGCACGGCGCAGATTGGCCGCCACCTCGGCACCGGAATTCATCTGTATGACGGCGGCAGCGTTCACGATCCCGAAGCCGGTTCGACCTGCAAGCGAATCTTGTCCGGTGCGATGGCACCGATACGATCCACAATGCGTGTCGACGGCACACCCAACGCCACCAGCCAGCCCTTCAGATTGCCCGCCCAGAACAAGCCGTCCTCACCACCATTGTGTATGACCACCAGGCGCGAGCCGGGCATGGCATCGAACGCAGCAATAGCCGCATGCAAGGGCTTCACTGCAAGCACTTGTGTAGCGCTCGTCACCCCACTCCATTGCGCCTGGGTGAGCGTCCACTGCGCCGAGCTTGCCGCATGAGCGCCTGCACTCATCCCCAGCGCCAACCCGAGTATGGCCCAGCGCTTCACGGATGCACTCCACCGGCCGTTGCAGCTCGGGCTCGGGTCGCCGCTGGGGGCGCTGGCTTGCTTCCCACCCGTTTTACCGTCGGATTGCTGAACGGCCCGGTAATCGAATAATTGAGTTGAGTAGCATGTGCAATTGCACTCCCAAAAATCTTGGTGAAGGCAAAGATGGCGGCGCCTACGCCGAGCCCGCCGATCAGGGCGCCGATGATCGGCAACGAACCGGTGTAGTTGGGTTCGATTTGCGCACGTTGGTTCAGGGTTTCATTATCCAAATCCATCTCTCCAATGAGCTTGATGTCGGCCACCGAACTGTCTATGTCCAGCCCCTTGGTGGAGGCAATGCCCTGGTCGATCGTATAGTTGCCATGAATGCGACTGAAGGGGAAGCCCTTGCCCGTGAGGTTGTGAAAATTGAACGTCAGGTAACGCGGCAGGTTGGCCAGGTTGAGTAAAGATAACAAACGTCCGGCCCCGGGGCTGACTTTGGAAATTGCACCATCACGCAGATCCGTACTCACTGCGCCGAGCAACTGGTCGGTCAGGTGCGCCCCTTGCGACCTGGACTCCGACCACGCCACGGAGGCACTCACCGCGCCATGCCCGGTAAAGACCGGGCCGATCCCGATTCCCTCAAGCAGATCACCCAGATGATGCACATGCGCCAGGAATTTGACTGCACCCTGCCCGTGTCCGGCCTGACCCCCGGGCTTGACCCATACCACGGTGCCATTGAAATCGAGCGTACCGCCACCAATGCTCAACGGATTGATCTCGATTCCTGAAGTAAGCCGGCGTAAGCGCACAAGCACATTATCGAAACTCGCCTTGCCCAGGCTGACGTGATCGGCATGCAACACGAAGGGCGGAAAATCCTGCGGGCGCAAGCCATTATCGGCTGCCTCGGATTTCGTCCGGGTGGCCGCGGCGGGCAAAGTCTGCGTTGCGGCGGTGACGGCCGTGGTTGCGGGCCGGGCCAGGCTGGCCACACTGACGGCCTGGACCGTCGTGGCCGTACTGGGCGTGCTCGCGGCTGGTGGCGCCACAATCGGCTTTTTCGTCAACGTGAAACGAGCTCGCGTTACCTCGGCCACGATCGGGTCCGCATTACTCGGCTGGCGCGGTAATACAACCTTGACCTGCAACTCATCTCCGGCGAGACTCAGCAACATGCGTTGTTCTCCCAGCCTGCCGCTGACGGTCTGGTTGTGCAGCGTTTGGCCGAACAGCTTAAGTTCGCCGAAATGCAGATTGAGCTGCAGACCGTCCAAACGGTCCCCGTCGCTGCCTCCCGTTGCGGAAAAGTGTAACTTCGACAGCAACTTGAACCACGGATTGAGCGCCAGACGGGGCCACGTACCACTGAACCGCAAGCCACTTGCGGGGCGCTTGCAGCCCGCCGCCCCGAGCAGCAAATGCAAGCCACGTACCGCAGGCACGTTGGCATTCGCATCGATACTCGCGCACCCTGAAAGCACACGGCCGTAACGCATGGCGATGACGAGCTTTGAGCCGTGGATCACGATCTGAGTACTCAGCGGCACCGCCGTCGTGGCCGGCTTACCAAGGGGCGCGGGCAAACGGATGGCGAGCCCTTGCAGATCGGAGTCGACATCCAGCGTTACCGGCGGTCCGTTCTGCTTCAACGAGGCATTCAGGGCAATATGCAGCGGCAAATGACCGGTGAAGTCATCGCTCAAGGTCGATGGCAGGAAACTTTTGAGCGCGGTAGCCGGCAACGCGCCCGTGAGCGTGGCGCGCACAGCCTCATCCTTGGCGGACCGTGCAACTTGCAATGTCACCGGCGCACCATCCAGGTGCGCCTCAAATTTGCCACCGAGCGGCCCCTTGGCATCAAACTGTTCGCTGCCCGTCAGATCTTTAAGAGCAAAAGGCAGACCGGTGTAATTCGCTTCCACACCATGCATTAACAGTGTGCCCGCGAGTTCGAAACGCTTGGGATGCATGATGGGCAGATTCATCGTGAGTTGTGTCCGGGTCGGGCCTGTAGCATGTACGCGATCGAAAGCACCACCCAACTGTCCCGCAATCGGACTGGTGCGCAGGAAAGTGAGGAAGTTATCCGCACCACCCGCAACATCGGCCTTGACGAGCAGGTGCAGTTTGAAAAAACTCGGAATATCGGCCGAGCCGCTCACCACATGCGCACCCGACACATTGCCGCTGGTGATTGTGGCCCGCATCCCGGCATTTTCGAAACGTACCCTGCCGCTCAGGTTTTTCAGCGGCGTCCAACCCCAGCCAGGGCTCAACGTGACATTTGCGTAGCCGAAATCCACGCCGAAATATCCTCCACCGTGTCGATAGGGAAAGGTGTTGACTGGCCCGTCGAAGTGCAATGTGGCGCCGGTAATACGCCCACCGCTGAGGCTGCTCATCAACCATTTGTCGAGTGGCTTGGAAAGCAACCCGTGCGGCAAGTAGTGAGTGCGTGCTGCAATCACATTAGTGCCGCTCGTATGCGCCGCCAGACGGATAAAAACCGGGCCCTCGTGCGGCACATCGATCAGCCCTTCCAGTTCGCCCTCCAAGGCCGGACCGGTGAGACGCAACCGTGGCAAACCCACGCGCAGCCCCTCGGCGGTGGAGGCCACCAGCACCTCACCTTGTGCACTGTCGAGGGCCAGCGGATGACCGAACAGATGCGGCAGCAACAAGGTCAGCCCCGGTGCATCGAGGTGCACCACGCCGATGCCGTGATGAATATCGATCTGCGCGCTCACGTGTTCGGCTCCGGGGGTGTTCTTGACATGCGCGAGCGATACGTCTTGCAGCGCACCCGTCATGCCGAAATCGGCTTTGCCCGGGGTCAGAGAAAAATGCAGATTGCGCACGTTACCGCCAGGTTTCATCGCTACCAGACGTTTGCCGAGCGCTGCCTGTGAGGCTGGAAGAAAACCGACCAGCAACGGCACCACGTTGAGTTGTGCATTCTGCATACCGAAATGCAGACGCCCTGTTTGATCATGCGCGAACCGTACCGTGCCCGGTTCCCACGTGCGTTGCGCGAACGTGATCTGCGGCTGGGTGAGCGTAAGCACCTGCTGCGCACCCGACGCATACTCAAAATCGCTGCTCATATGCACGATCCGGCTACCGCCCGCCGTCAGTCCCTTTGCCTGAAGTTGCCCCGTGGCCGTAGCCAGTTGCGCACCCGTGCCGATCAGTCGACCCTGCACGGCCACATTACCCGCAATGCGTGGTGCCTGCTTCGGAAGGAAGCGAGCAAG
Source organism: Gammaproteobacteria bacterium (assembly GCA_050738295.1). Taxonomy (GTDB): domain Bacteria; phylum Pseudomonadota; class Gammaproteobacteria; order JAKDMP01; family JAKDMP01; genus JBAUSV01. The sequence continues at coordinate 712 of JBOHZI010000173.1, read as the reverse complement.
CGATCCCAACCGCAACCGATCCAGTCCGAAATTTCCGCGCCACTGCCAACGCGCGATCTTCGCATCCGGCGTATGCACATCGCCCTGCACTTGCAGCGTACCGTTACCCAGCGCTGCGGAAAAGCGCACGCGATGCAACAGCCCCGACCCCACCTTGAGTTGAATTGCACCCACCGTCCACGCGGTGGGATGCGGGCCCGCCAGCTCGATGCGCACCTGTCCGTCGCGCACGTAAATGGCATCGCCCAGCATGGACTTGAGTGGCGACGGCCCCGAACCCTGTTTCAACTTCAGCCCCGGCACCACCAACTGTCCGTCCGGCATCTGCTTCAGTAACAACCGCGGTTGCACGAGACCAAAAGCAGAAGGCCGGGCACCCGTGCCGTGGAAAAAAGCCCACGGAGAAAAGTCGAGACGCAGGATTTTGGCGCCGAGTACCACCTGCCCATCTGTCGCATTGCGCACGCTCACATCATGCACCAGTAGCGCCGGCCCCCAGCCGCGCCAGGCGAGGGAAATCCGCCCGAGGCTGACCGGCGCGCCGAGCTGAGTGACCACCATGTGCTCGATGTCGCCGTGGTAGCGAGGCACCAGATTGGCCGCAACGCGGAACAAGCCCACCAACGCCGCAGCCAGGATGATGAAGGCGGCGAGCAGGCCCAAGCCCCACTTGAGCGGGCGCCGATGCGGTCCGTGGTGTTTAAAGTGGGAT
>JBOHZI010000172.1:0-5418 GCA_050738295.1 Gammaproteobacteria bacterium | reverse complement strand
GGCCAAGTGCGTGTAGCGGGCGAGTTCGATGTAGTGCGCGTGCGGCGTAGCCGCTGCGAGCGCCTTTACGCCGGCGGGCGGGGCGATGTCATCGGCGCTTCCGGAGATATACAGCACCGGCGCCTGGATACGGGAGACGCGCGGCAATGGGTCGGCTTCGGTAAGGTTCAGTCCGGTGCGCGTGTTCGCAAGCTGGAGCGCTTGGTCGAGTTTGCGATGGTTGATCAGGAGAGAGAGCGTGGGCACAAAATCGGTGCCGATACCGCGCACCGCGGTCGCGAAGGATGTGAAGGGCGCGACCGCGATCACCGAATTGACACGCGGATCATCAGCCGCCGTGTCGAGCGCGATGACGGCGCCCTCGGAAATGCCGAAGAGCGCGAGCTTGCCGATAATAAGGCCGCGCGCCTCGAGCGCGGTGATGAGTTGAATGATGTCTTCGTGCTCGATCAAGCCGAAGCTGACGAATTTGCCGCTCGAATCGCCCTGTCCACGCAGGTCCACCAGTACCACGCGGTAACCGTGGTTGGCGAAATCAAGCGCGGATCCGAGGCGCAGTTCCTTGGCGATGCCCCAGCCCGGCAGCACGATGACCGTTCCGACCGGCGTGCAGTAAGGCAGGTGCCGCATGCTTCGGCGCAGCCTGGTCAGGAATTCCGAGTCCGATGGATGATCGTGCTTGACCGCCTTTGGGGACGCATTGCCGAAACGCCATTTCGTGATGCGCTGTTCAGCGGTCCAGCCGCGCCGATCACTTGTGCTGAAGCCATAGTTGCGCGGAGCGATGATCGCGGCCGATAAAGTCGCTGACGGCGGCCCTACCGTAACCTTGAGTTGCTGCGTGTAAATGGTGCGCGCAATTTTCCCAGTGAAGCCGGGATAGGGTTTGGGGTGGCCATCGTTCGGAGGCGTAGTGATGAGGTGCGAAACCGTGCCTGCACCGACACAACCACCGAGCACGAGTGTGGCGGCGGCAAGCGAGAGGCATGCCGCTCGGCGCAAAATGCGTTTCGTCACAACACGGTTCAGGGACGTTCGAGAATGGCGGCGACGCCCATGCCTCCGCCGGTACAGATCGAAATCAGACCGCGACCACTGCCCTTGTCGGCGAGTAGTTTCGCCAGCGTGGCGACGATGCGTGCGCCGGTGGCGCCGAACGGATGACCAAGTGCGACGCTGCCGCCGCAGACGTTGATTTTCTTGCGTTCGATTTCGCCGAGCGGTTGCTCGCGCCCCAGCCGCTTGCGGTTGAATGTCTCGTCGCACCAGGCCTTGAGTGTGCACAGCACCTGTGCCGCGAAAGCTTCATGAATTTCGAAAAAATCGAAGTCCTCGAATCCCAGGTTGTTGCGCGCGAGGAGACGTGAAACGGCGTAGGTGGGTGCCATCAACAGTCCGTCCTCGCCACCGACGAAATTGACGGCTGCGACTTCGACGTCGGCCAGATAGGCGAGCACCGGCAGGGTGCGTTCACGCGCCCAGTCCTCGCTTGCCAGCAGCACGCTGGCCGCGCCGTCGGTGAGGGGGCTCGAATTGCCGGCGGTCAGCGTGGCCTGCGAATCGTGTGCGAAGGCAGGGTGCAGTTTGGCCAGTTTTTCGAGCGAGATGTCCGGGCGCACGTTGTTGTCGCGTTCGGCGCCGGCGAATGGGGCGACCAGGTCGGCATAGAAGCCTTCGTCCCAGGCGCGCGCGGCATGGCGGTGGCTCGCTCGCGCGAGCTTGTCCTGCGATTCGCGGCTCACGTGCCAGTCGCGGGCCATGGTCTCGCAGCTCTGTCCCATTGAAAGCTGTGTGTGCGGTTCCACCACGCCCGGCACCTGTGGCTTGAAGTCGGCAGGACGGATGTGGGCAAACGCTTTCAGCCGCGCGCCCAGCGTTTTCGCGCGCCCGGCCACGAGGACGGCGTGGCGGAAGTTGTCGGTGTATTCGAGTGGCAGGTCACTGATCGAATCCACCCCGGCGCCGATACCGGCGTCGATCTGGCCGAGTGCGATCTTGTTTGCGATCTGCGCGCATGCGGAAAGGCTGGTGCCACAGGCGCGTTGCAGATCGTAAGCGGGGGTGGTGCGTGCAAGGCCGGAATCGAGTACGGCTTCACGGGCCAGATTCCAGTCGCGCGGATGCTTGAAGGTTGCGCCCGCGGCGACATCGCCGAGCGTCTGATCCTTGAGTTCGTGGCGATCAACCAGAGTGCGCAGCACAAAGGTCAGCATCTCCTTGTTGCTGATGTTCGCGTAATGGGTGCCGGCACGGCAGAACGGGGTGCGCACCCCTCCGACAATGGCAACCCGGCGCGGCAACGAATCGGTCATGACAAACTCCTGCAAGCGGTTGCGCCTATCCTGCCACAATGGGGCGCGCCGAGGGTCCGAATTCAGGTGTTGCGGCGATCCAGAGTGCGGAAACCGATGGCTTCGGCGATATGCTCGACGGCGATGTCGGAGGCGCCGGCCAGATCGGCGATGGTGCGCGCGAGCTTGAGGATGCGGTGATAGCCGCGTGCTGAAAATCCCAGACGGGCGCTGGCCTGTTCCAGCAGCGTGCGCCCTGCGTCGTCGGGCCGGCAATGGTGGTTGACTTCGGCTACCTTGAGTTCGGCATTGGTCTTGCCGGCGCGGGCAAGCATCTGCGCGCGTGCTTCGGCGGCGCGGGCGGCGACGGCGGCACTGGATTCTCCGTCCGGTGGCAGATCGGGGTTGAGAGCCGTCGCCTTGGGCCGCGGCACTTCCACGTGCAGATCAATGCGATCGAGCAGCGGTCCGGAGATGCGGTTGCGGTAGCGGGCCACCTGGTCGGCGGTGCAGTGGCAACGGCCCTCGGGCTCGCCCAGATAACCGCAGGGACAGGGATTCATGGCCGCGATCAATTGGAAACGGGCCGGGAATTCCGCTTGCCGGGCAGCACGCGAAATGACGATGCGGCCCGACTCCAGGGGCCCGCGCAGGACTTCGAGCACCCGGCGTTCGAATTCGGGTAGTTCATCCAGAAACAGAACGCCGTGGTGGGCGAGCGAGATTTCGCCCGGGCGGGGATGCGAACCGCCGCCGACCAGCGCCGCGCCGGATGCACTGTGGTGCGGCGTTCTATAGGGGCGTCGGCCCCAGTCCTCAAGCCGGAAGCCGTCGGTGCTGACCGAAGCGATGGCGGCCGATTCTATGGCCTGCTCTTCAGTGAGCGGTGGCAGCAGGCCGGGCAGACGCTCGGCGAGCATGCTCTTGCCGCTGCCCGGCGGGCCGAGCATGAGCAGGCTGTGATTGCCCGCCGCCGCCAGTTCCAGGGCGCGCTTGGCGCGGGCCTGACCGCGCACGTCAGCGAGGTCCGGGTAGCCGGGGCCTTGCGGCTGGAGCGTGTCGTCGACGATTGCAGGAGCCAGTTCGCTCTGTCCCGAGAGCAGGGCGACGAGCCCGGGCAGATCGGCGGCGACGTAAACATCGAGCCCAGTCACCCGCGTCGCTTCGGCGGCGTTGGCGGGCGGCACCACCAGGGCACGACCCGCACGGCGTGCCGCGAGCGCCGCCGGCAACACCCCACGTACGGCGCGCAGTTCGCCTGACAATGACAGCTCGCCCAGAAATTCGAATTTCGCGAGGTCGATATCGGGCTTGAGCTGGCGCGAGGCGAGCAGCACACCGAGCGCCATCGCCAGATCGTAGCGGCCGCCTTCCTTGGGCAGGTCGGCCGGCGCCAGGTTGACTGTTACGCGTCGGGCCGGCCATTCGAAACGAGCGTTGATGAGTGCGCTGCGCACCCGTTCTCGCGCTTCGCGCACCGCAGCCTCGGGGAGGCCGACGATGGCGAGTCCCGGCAAGCCGGGTGAAAGATGGACTTCCACGCGCACCGGTGGCGCGGCGATGCCGACGGTAGCGCGCGCCTGAACGGTGGCTAGGCTCATGCAGTTTGCCTCCCCGTGGCAAAAGCGAATGTCAGGATTCGGGTTTTTTGTTGCCCGTCGAGCCCTGCTGTTCAAGGCGGTCTGCGCGCGCGCTTAACTCATCCAGGCGCTCCCGCGTGCGTTTCAGCATCGCGCTCTGGGCGTCGAATTCCTCGCGGCTGACCAAGTCCATGCGCCGCAGTCCGGCTTCCAGCACGGAACGGAAGTTGCGCTCGATGTCCGCACGCGCCTGTTGCAGCGAGCCGGGCAGGCTGGCCGCCAGCTTTTTCGCCAGATCATTGAGAACACCGGGATCGGGTTGCATCGCAAGTCAGTGCCGTATGAATCACTTATGAGTGTAGCGCATGAGAGTCCAGTGCTACACTTCGAGGCAGTTATTCTTGGGTTTCGCATGAAGCTCATCACCGCCGTCATCAAGCCGTTTAAACTCGACGATGTGCGCGAGGCGCTGGCCGATATCGGCGTCGAAGGCCTGACCGTGACCGAGGTTAAGGGCTTCGGGCGCCAGAAAGGGCATACCGAACTGTATCGGGGTGCGGAGTATGTGGTGGATTTTCTGCCCAAGGTCAAGGTCGAAGTAGCGGTGATCGAGGCGCTGGTCGAGCGCACGCTGGAGGCCATTCAGAATGCGGCGCGCACGGGCAAGATCGGCGATGGCAAACTTTTTGTTACCAACCTGGAACAGGTAGTACGCATTCGTACGGGAGAAGTCGATGAAGCAGCACTTTAGGCTGATCGCGCTGGTGACGGCGGCGCTGTTACTGGGCCTGCCGTTCGCGGGCCACGCGCAGAGCCAGCAGGTTTATACCTGGGTGGACAAAAACGGTGTCCGCCACTATTCCGATCAGCCGGCTAATCCGAAAGCAACTCTGATTACGGTGAAGGCCGCCCCGGCGATGAGCGCCCCTCCAGTGGCCAGTTCGCCAACTGCGGCCACTAACAACAAGGCGCAGGCCGCCGCGCCGGCGCAGCAACCCCGGGAAACGCCGGCCGAACGCGCTGCGCGCTGCGCCAAGCTGCGTCAGCAAGTGAAGCAACTGCAGTCGTCACGACGTGTAGTGGTCACGCAGAACGGCAAGCAGAAGTTTTATAGCGGACAGGATCTGGTGAATCTTCGCCAGCAGATGCAAGAGAGCATGCACGCGGCCTGCTCGCCGCCCGCGCAGTAGTATCAGTCGAGCGCTTCGCGCATGAAGGGCGGCAGCGCCAGGGCCGCGCGGTGGGTTCCAGCGTTGTAGTAGCGTGTCTCGAAGTTGCGCCGCTCGGCGGCGGCTTCGCGGAAGCCGTTTAGGTTGGCATCCTTGCGCGCCATGGTGGCCGACCACCAGCCCGAGGGGTAGACGGGTTGCGGGAACGTCAGCGTGGCGAGCGACCCGAAGCCCGACTCGGTCATCGCTGTGCGCATGTCGCGGATGAGGTCGAGGTGCAGTAGCGGCGATTCGCTCTGTTGCACCAGAATGCCGCCCGCCGCGAGCACGCGTTGACACTGGGTGTAGAAGGCGGCATTAAAGAGCCCCTTGGCCGGG
>JBOHZI010000171.1:0-5434 GCA_050738295.1 Gammaproteobacteria bacterium | reverse complement strand
GCGTGGCGGTACGCAAGCCGGATATTGTCCATGCCGCCGAACGCGGAAACCAGCATCACCAACGTCGACTTTGGCAGGTGAAAATTCGTCAGCAGCCGCTCCACGACCCGGAAGCGGTAACCGGGCGTGATGAAAAGACGGGTTTCGCTGTCGCCAGCCCGCAGTTCACCATTCGCTGCGGCCGCCTCCAGCGCCCTCAGGCTCGTCGTGCCGACAGCTGTCACGCATGCGCCTCTTGCTCGCGCCGCGTGGACCGCGTCCACCGTCGCCTGCGGCACGTGATAGCGCTCGCTGTGCATCACGTGATGCGCAACATCATCGACGCGCACTGGCTGGAAAGTGCCAGCGCCAACATGCAATGTCACATAGGCGATCACCACCCCGCGCTCGCGCAATCGGTCCATCATCGCCGCGTCGAAATGCAAGCCTGCGGTCGGCGCCGCAACCGCCCCCGGCTCGCGCGCATACACCGTCTGGTAACGCTTCTCGTCGCTCGTGTCGGGCGGATGGCGAATGTACGGCGGCAGCGGCACCGTGCCGTGGCGCTCGAGCAGTGCAAACACGTCGTCACAATCCTCGAAGCGCAGCCGGAAAAATTCGCCATCGCGGTCGATCACGGTCGCGACAACGCCGTCCGCCAGCAGCAGCGTGCTGCCCGGCTGCGGTGAATGGCTCGCGGACACCTGTGCCAGCACCTGCGCGCCGTCCAGCACGCGCTCCACCAGCACCTCCACTTTGCCGCCGCTCTGTTTGCGGCCCGCCAGTCGCGCCTTGATTACCCGCGTGTCATTGAACACCATCACATCACCGGACTTCAGCAGGTCCGGAAGCTCGCGAAAGCGGCAATCCGAAATGGCGCCGCTGCGGCCGTCAAGGTGCAGCAGTCTGCTGGCCGCGCGCTCGCGCGCCGGCGACTGCGCGATCAGCTCCGGCGGCAGGTCGAAATCGAAATCGGTCAAATGCATGTCGCGGATTATACCGGCAGCGGAACCGGCATCGCCGTGAGTGCGGCATTCGGATCGGGATCATGCACGCGCCGGATGCGGCGATTGAGCATGCAAGCCAAAATGAGCGATAATTGCGCACCCCTGCCGGGATGGCGGAATTGGTAGACGCAGCGGACTCAAAATCCGCCGGTGGCAACACCGTGGGGGTTCGAGTCCCCCTCCCGGCACCATCAAGCAGTTTCAGGCAGTTCCATAACGTCCCGCACTTCCCGTAATCTCTAGCATCCAAGCCATTCTCGCGTCTTATGGCGTCCCGCAACGTTCATTGACAGCGCACGGTATCTGACGGTATCCTTAGACGGTATCTCGCGGTGTGGCGGCATTTCACGCTGACATACCGTCGGGGAATAAATACCGTCAACGAGCGCTTATGCTAACCGACACTGCAGCGCGTAACGCCAAACAGAAAAACAAGCCTTACAAGCTCGCCGACGAAAAAGGTTTGTACCTGCGCGTGAACCATGTCGGGAAATACTGGCGCTTCGATTACCGTTTTGCCGGCAAGAGAAAAACGCTTGCGCTCGGCATTTACCCGGACGTGCTGCTCAAGGTTGCGAGAGATCGCCGTGATGATGCGCGCAGGCTGTTGGCAGATGGGCGGGATCCTTCGACGGAACGTCGGGTGGAAAAAATCCGTGCGCGCTCTGCCGCTGAAGATTCCTTTGCCGCCTTGGCGCGTGAATGGATGGATCGCCAGCAGGTAGCCCCTACCACCGCCTCCAAGAATAAATGGCTGCTTGAGACCTTCGCCATTCCATACATCGGCACGCGCCCTATTGCTGAGATCAACGCGCCGGAACTACTTGCCGTGCTGCGCCGAGTTGAAGCAACAGGCGCACTGGAAACGACGCAGCGCCTCAAGGTGAAGTGCGGTCAGGTGTTCCGTTATGCGATCGCCACTGGACGCGCAATCAACGATCCGACCGCAGCACTGCGCGGAGCGCTTCAAACGCCCAAGGCAACGCACCATGCCGCCGTGACAGACCCGAAGGCAATCGGCGAGCTCATGCGAGCGATAGACGGTTTCAGCGGGCAATTCGTGACGCTATGCGCGTTGAAGCTCGCACCGCTGGTATTTGTGCGTCCCGGTGAACTGCGACAGGCCGAATGGTCGGAATTCGATCTTGATACTGCGCAATGGCGCATCCCGGGTGAGAAGATGAAGATGAAAGCTCCGCACATCGTGCCATTGTCTAAACAGGCTGTGGAGATTTTGCGCAACCTTCACCTGCTCACCGGATACGGGCGCTATGTTTTTCCGAGCTTGAGGAGTCCGGACCGTCCCATGTCAGAGAACACGGTGAACGCGGGATTACGCCGGTTGGGTTATGCCAAGAATGAAATGACCGGGCATGGTTTTCGTTCCATGGCCGCGACACGACTAAATGAGATGGGCTTTCGTCCTGACGCCATCGAACGCCAGCTTGCGCACGCTGAGTCGGACAAGGTGCGCGATGCCTACACCGCCCAAGCGCAGTATCTTGCCGAGCGCAAGAAGATGATGCAGGCATGGGCGAACTATCTCGACGCATTGAAGAGCGGAGCGGACGTAGTGCCGATCCGTGGAAAGGTGGCATAACCGCACCGGACGGTATCCGGCAAACGGCGGGACAGGGTGTTGACGCACCGTGCCCGCCTGACCACAACGCAACCTAAGTAGGAGGTTCGCATCATGGCTGAAAATGATTCTACCAGTGTCCCGACAACCGACGACATCGAAGCGGTTTCCAACCGTCTGGAAGACGCGGCCTATTCGATTCTCGCCGTTTACGAAATAGCCACGTTTGCGGACGAAAACCGGGATGCAAGGTTTTTGATCCGCGGCATTCGCGATCTTGCGCGCACCGCATTCAAGGGAATAGACGCCTGTATCCAGAGGCTGGACGGCGGCAACCTGAGAATCGGCAACTTCAGCACCGAATTCGACAACGAGTGATACGCCAACCGCAAACAACAAGAAGGCATAAATGCCGCGGGCTTACAGAGAACTGGCGGGCATGGATCATGCGTTACAGGATAAGCCAGCAGCTCCGCCTGACTGTGGCAATCAGCAATACGGTGCCCAAGGCATGAAGAATGTCGAAGGCGTCTCACCATAACATAGCCGATAGGGGAGATTCATCATGGCTAAAGCAGACATTATTTCAAACAATGAGCTTCCGCTTGAGCGCGAATTAATAGAGGCATGGCGCGCCCTCAATGAGAGGGGCCGCCAGATAACGGTCGAACTTGCCCAGCATTTACGAGAACAACTTGCACGTGATCGTCGCGCTGCGCGTAAGAAGACGGCGAAATTGCCGTCTAATGTCTGCGAGATATCGAAGGCCGGCACCGCTCTTCGCGTCGTCCCGGCAAAAATACCGGATGACACGGTCGGTGCCCTTGTGAATCTGTTGGCGCAAGCGCGCTGCGGCATGGTGCTAGGTATGGCATTCGCCGTCATGTATCGTGACAGGACGTATATCGTCGACGCGACGGATGAGGCCCGTAGATCTCCTACCTTCACGCGCGGAATGATTGCCTACCTCGATGGTGAGTTGGAAAAGTTGGTGAACGGCGACGAATAACGCTCATGCCGCGCCTAGCCCGACGGGGCGAAAACCGGGAATCCCTACCCGGCTGGCGCGGCTCCTGATTGAGGGGACGTGAAGGGGCGTGAGATGATTGGAAAAATAAATATAAAAATGGCGGTCAGCGATCTTGCCGCAGCCGGAAAGGAAGATGAATCCCGCACCATCCGGGATCTGGCGCAGAGACTATCAACGGTTGATATCCGTCTTTTCGCGGACGGGCACCCCATTGAGAGCTTTATTGTCGGCCAGTTTCTCGAAGCGCTGGCTGCTGGCACAGTCGATATTCTCGACCCAGGCACCGGAAAGAAGATTAACGAGTCGCGCACTACCTGGGATTCAATGGTTGAGGTAGCGCGGAACAAGAGCGCCCCATTGAAGCTGCTTGACTTCAATACCGGCGACCTGTGTGCGCTCTATGGGATAGAACCGCTCAAGGAATGGCAATACGGCAGGCCGTACAATGATGCGGGAACGGATGAAACGCGCGCCGAACGTGGGCGCAGGCTTGTCCGAAGAAAGTCTCAACTAAAGAACGAAGGTAAAAAGAATTACATTCAGACCATAGCGAGAGAGGAAAAACTTTCGACATCGAGAGTGAAACAACTTATTGAGAAAGCGGAAGACGGAAATGCCGCCAAGAACACGTCAAACGGCTGGGCAGGGCTAGCTACTCCCGCGAGACAGACTAGCCACAAGAAACGGTAAACCCAGCATTGGCGCGGGTTCTCGTCCCGCCGAGCCGTTCGATTGCGGGCTAGCCCTCTAGCTGCACTCTAATAGTGAGCATTCCAACAAGTGCTATGCACATACAGGGGTGTTCATATGTCGAATGCAATTCTACGTCTACCCACAGTCGAAGCGCGCACTGGACTTTCCCGCAGCTCAATTTACCTCCGCATGGCGGAAAACAGGTTTCCGAAATCCGTCAAGCTGGGTAATCGTGCCGTCGGATGGTCAGACGCTGAAATTTCAGAGTGGATCGAGCAACGCATCAAGGACAGCCGCGCCGAGGTTGAGAAGTGAGCGGCCAAGGAAAAGCCGCCGGGCTGGTGACCCAAGCGGCTTTGATAACTACATCTACAGTTAATTTTACCACCACGCGGCTCTGGTTGGCTGGCTATCTTCTCGAAGAAAAGCGCCAGGAATATGCCGCCGGCGAGTGCCGGATTCGCGCAGCGTTGTGTTGTATTACGCTCGCGATTTTGCGGACGGCGGGGAGTTTTCGCCATGTCTGAGCTCGAACGCATTCGCGACGCCCTGAACTGCATCCCAGCGACCGAGCGCGACACATGGTTGAAGATGGGCATGGCTATCAAAGCCGAAACAGGTGACGCAGGTTTCGTCATCTGGGACGGATGGGCCCAGTCAGCAGATAACTACGATGCTACCGCTGCACGTGATGTATGGCGCAGTATTCACGCCAACGGCAAGGTGACCGCCGGCACATTATTTCACGAGGCGAAAAAACACGGCTGGCACTGCGATGCGCACCAGAAGCCGACATCCGCTGATATCGAAACGCGGCGGCTTGATGTAATCAAGCGCGCCGAGCGAGAAGAAGCCGAGCGAGAAGCCGCACACCGTGAAGCGGCAGAAAAGGCGTCCAGCATTTGGAACGGTGCCGGCGCGGCTCCGGTCGATCATCATTACTTGCTGGACAAGCACGCCAAGCCGTACGGTTTGCGAGCACTCAAAGGGTTGCTTCTGGTGCCAGTGCGCGATACTGCCGGCCAGCTTCAAAACCTGCAATTCATCAAAGGCGACGGCACCAAGAAGTTTCTCACTGGCGGCCGTGTTTCAGGCCACTACTTCGGCATTGGAACGCCTGGCGACACTCTTTGCATTGTGGAGGGC
>JBOHZI010000170.1:0-5437 GCA_050738295.1 Gammaproteobacteria bacterium | reverse complement strand
GGATTATGACCATGAGTGAAAAGATGAGTGAAAAGAAATCCGGTTTCAAACCCAAGAAATCCGTCGCGCTTTCGGGCGTTGCAGCCGGCAATACCGAGCTGTGCACCGTCGGCAAGAGCGGCAACGACCTGCATTACCGCGGCTACGACATTCTCGATATTGCCGAGAAGTGCGAGTTCGAGGAAGTCGCTTATCTTTTGATCCACGGCAAGCTGCCGAACCGCGCCGAACTTACGGCCTACAAGACAAAACTCGCTCGTCTGCGCGGCCTGCCCGAGGTGGTGCGCGCGGCATTGGAAGAGCTGCCCGCTTCCGCGCATCCGATGGATGTGATGCGCACCGGCGTTTCGGTGCTCGGCTGCACGCTGCCGGAGAAGGACGATCACAATGCCGCCGGTGCGCGCGACATCGCCGACCGTCTGCTGGCCTCGCTGGGTTCCATGCTTTGCTACTGGTATCACTGGAGCCATAACGGACGCATGATCGATGTCGAGACCGACGACGATTCCATCGGCGGACACTTTCTGCATCTGCTCCACGGCAACGAGCCGTCGGATGCACACGTGCGGGCCATGCACACCTCGCTGATTCTTTATGCTGAGCACGAGTTCAACGCCTCCACGTTCACCGCGCGCGTAATCGCGGGCACCGGTGCGGATATGTATTCGGCGATTACCGGCGCCATCGGTGCGCTGCGTGGGCCCAAGCACGGTGGTGCGAACGAGGTCGCGTTCGAAATACAGAGCCGTTACGCAACGCCGGATGAGGCCGAAGCCGACATCAGAAAACGTGTTGAGGCGAAGCAGATCGTGATTGGGTTCGGACATCCCGTTTACACCGTGAGCGACCCGCGCAACAAGGTCATCAAGAAGGTGGCCGAGGATCTGTCGAAAGCGGCTGGTGACACGAAAATGTACAGCGTGGCCGAACGGATCGAGGCGGTGATGTGGGACGCGAAGAAGATGTTCCCCAACCTCGACTGGTTCTCCGCCGTGTCGTATTACATGCTGGGCGTACCGACGGCCATGTTCACGCCGCTGTTCGTGATCGCGCGCACCACCGGCTGGAGCGCCCACGTGATGGAGCAGCGTGCCGACGGCAAGATCATTCGCCCGAGCGCCAACTACACGGGCCCCGAAGACCGCAAGTTCGTCCCCATCGACAAGCGGACGTAACCCTTACATCGTCATTCCCGCGCAGACGGGAATCCAGTACAAACGATGCCGTCATGCCTGTTTTACGGGCATGACGGACAAGCCAACCAAGAATTTTGAAGTATTAATCCAGGAAATAACGCATGAGTTCCCACGACATCAAATCCGCCAAGCGCCCCGATCCCGAGCAGGTGTTGACCGACATCGCCGACTACGTCATCGACTACAAAATCGACAGCAGCGAGGCCTACTCGACCGCGCGCTACGACCTGATGGACACGCTCGCCTGCGGCATGCTCGCGTTGAATTATCCGGCGTGTACAAAACTGCTGGGTCCGGTGGTGCCAGGCGCGACGCTCGAAAACGGCGCGCGGGTACCGGGAACCTCGCATGAACTGGATCCGGTGCAGGCGGCGTTCAACATTGGCGCGATGATCCGCTGGCTGGATTTCAACGACACTTGGCTCGCGGCAGAGTGGGGCCATCCCTCGGATAATCTCGGCGGCATCCTCGCTGTGGCGGATTATGTCTCGCGCCGCAACGTGGCAAAAGGCAAGGCGCCGCTCGCCGTGAAGGACGTGCTTACTACGATGATCAAGGCGCACGAAATTCAGGGCATTATCGCGCTGGAAAATTCCTTCAACCGCGTCGGACTCGACCACGTATTGCTGGTGCGTCTGGCGACCGCCGCCGTGGTCACCGAAATGCTTGGCGGCACCCGCGAGCAGATCGTCAACGTAATCTCACACGCCTTCATCGACGGTGGCGCACTGCGCACCTACCGCCATGCCCCCAATGCCGGTTCGCGGAAAAGCTGGGCCGCGGGTGACGCGACCGCGCGGGGCGTGCGTCTGGCGCTAATCGCCCTGACCGGCGAGATGGGCTATCCGACCGCACTGTCGGCGAAGACCTGGGGCTTTTACGATGTGCTGTTCAAGGGTCAGCCGTTCAAGTTTCAGCGCGACTACGGCAGTTACGTGATGGAAAATGTATTGCTCAAGATCAGTTTCCCCGCCGAGTTCCATGCTCAGACCGCGGTGGAATGCGCCATGACTTTGCATTCCGAAGTGAAGAACCGCCTGGACGAGATCGAAAGGATCGTGATCGAAACCCAGGAGCCGGGCGTACGCATTATTGACAAGACTGGCGAACTAAATAACCCGGCGGACCGCGATCACTGTATTCAGTACATGACGGCCATTCCGTTCATTTTCGGCCGCCTGACGGCGAGCGATTATGAAGATGAGATTGCCGCCGATCCGCGTGTCGATGAACTGCGCGCGAAGATGGAAGTGCAGGAAAACGAGCAGTTCACCAAGGACTATTACGATCCGGCCAGGCGCTACATCGGCAACGCCATTCAGGTGTTTTTCAAGGACGGCACACAAAGTGAACGGGTGGCGGTGGAGTTTCCCATCGGTCACCGCAAACGCCGCGCCGAAGGCATTCCGGTGCTGGTCAAGAAATTCGAGAACGCGATTGACGGCCGCCTGTCCACCGAGCAATGCGAAACACTCAAGGCCCTGTGCGCCGATCAGGAGACGCTCGAAGCCGCCTCTGTCACCGACTTCATGGCCCTCTGGCAAGTCTAAACCGGGTTTGACGAACCATTCTGCACTCCCTCAAGGAAGTGTATGGTGGTTCTTTTCTGGGGGACTTTGATCATTTTTCTGCTTCGTTTTTTTGTCCAGCGGCAATGCGATGCGTTTGAATTTCAGTTGGCCACCGGGCACTGGTGCCGACGGAAAATACCCGTCCGCACCTTTTGGCACCTTGACGGGCGGGGGGCCGCACAAGCACCCCGTCAAGTCTACGGATTTTACGGTAGCAGTAACATCATCGAATAGCACACCCCAGGATTGCCCCCAATCGCATACGTTGACTGGCGTGTCGTCATAATCCTTATCGGTTTTTGACGGTGGATAGAAGATGCCATAGAGGTATTTCCTGCCGAAACGGGTGAATCCGATGTATTGACGATGCCATTTCGATAGCGGCAGAAGCGGCACTCGGATTGCGGTTTCCATGGGATGCTTTTTCAGATAGGTATGTAGACGTGCTTCGAGTATGACTACACGAATAGAGGATGGAATCCAGTAGTCGTCGGCCTGATATGATTGACTCGAACACTGATGAGTGAGTTCGTAGCCCTGTGATGGCACCATTAGATAGGCGCCTTTCGGCAAATCGCCTATTCCAGCAATAGCGCTTGTCGATAGTATTAGAGTGAAAAGTACAAGGCTTTTCATGCCGATCTCAATATCCTTTCATGTGAGTATAGAATAAATTTGTTCACAACTTTTGTGTGCCAATGAAAAACGTCAATAGCACTGCGCCAGACTCTCTGAAAATGCAGGACATGGAGCCGCAGGCATTGGAACAGGCGACGACGCTGCCGGCCTGTGCTTATGCTGATCCGGCGTTTCATGCCTTCGAGCAGCGGTGTGTTTTTGCGCGTAGCTGGCAACGGGTGGGTCGCGCCGATCAGTTGTGCGAAGCCGGGGATCATGTTGTTGCCGAAGTGGCCGGCAAGCCGATCATTGTGGTGCGCGGTAGCGACGGTAACCTGCGCGGCTTCTTCAATGTGTGTCGTCACCGCGCCGGACCGTTGGCGCTCGAGAACGGTAACGCGCGGCAACTGCGCTGCAAGTATCACGGCTGGACCTACACGCTGGAAGGCCAACTGCGTTCCGCGCACGAGATGGAAGAGGCGAAGGATTTCGATCCCGCGTGCATTCACCTCGAGCCGATTAATGTCGCCGAATGGGAAGGTCTGGTCTTTGCTGCCGTGGAGCAACCCGCGGTCTCGCTGGAAACGCTCATGGAGGGTATTCGCGAGCGTATCCGACCCATCGAATTGCCGCACATGCATTTCCACACGCGCGACAGCTACGACCTCGACTGCAACTGGAAAGCCTACGTGGACAATTACCTGGAAGGCTACCATCTGCCGCATATACATCCAGGCCTGAACAAGTTGCTCGACTATCGCAGCTACACGACGCACAGAGCCGACTGGTATTCGTGGCAGCACAGCCCGCTCGACGGCGACCGGGGACCCTACAAGGCGGGCGAGGCGTTCTACTATTTCGTCTGGCCCAACCTGATGCTGAACATTCTGCCCGACCGGTTGCAGCTCAATCAGGTAGTGCCGATTTCGCAGCGTCGCTGCCGCGTCGTTTTCGATTACTGGTATGCAGACACCGCAGCGGACGCCGACATCGCGGCGGATATCCGCTTCAGCGACGAAGTGCAAAAGGAAGACATCGGCATCTGCGAGCGCGTACAGCTCGGGCTGGAATCCGGCGCCTATCAAGCAGGCCGTCTGTCACCGAAGCGCGAAGCCGGCGTCCATCACTTCCAGGAACTAGTCCGCGCCGCTTACCTCACTGCCTAAGCCTGGTTTAACCCGGAAAAACTCTCGCCAAGGCGCAAAGACGCAAAGGAAATACTAATCGTCATTCCGGACGCGTAGCGATCCGGAATCCAGGCGGAACGGTGCGCGGCTGGCTGGCCGTGATGTTTCCATCTTCGTTCGCAAATCATTCTTTGCGCCTTGACGAGAGTTCTTAAAATCGGGTATCCGAGTTATGTGGTTGGATTTGCCCGTCTAGGCGGCGTAAGATCACCCGGGCAGGGGCTGAATGACCAACTTGGGGCGCTCAACACAAAGGTCTGAGTCCGACCACTTTGAGACGGTCGCTACCTCTATCAAGTCACCCACAAGCAGTTCTTCGACGTATAGGCGAGAACGCTGCCTCCGCATACCGACTTGCCAGCCGCGGAGTAGTTGCGTTCCACTAACCTCGCTAGCCATAGGTGTTTTTACAACACATGGGCTGCGCTATGTTGGCCACTGATTACTTCTGATGTCGCACTCCACGTCTGGCTAGAACTTGCCGTGATCAAGGCAGGACGGACACCGCCCGCTTGACACAGACTGCAGCCTTGAACTAACATTATCATAATTGATAACGGTTACATGTGCGTTGACTAAAAAGACGGTCATAGATGTCTTGCTGCACCCGATACGACTGAGGATCGTGCGGGCGTTTTTGGGAGATGCAAAACTTACCGCCCGGGACTTGGCAGAGCGGCTTGGCGATGTCCCGCAAGCCACGCTCTACCGTCACTTGAACCGGTTGGCCGAAGCCGGCGTCTTGACTGTAACTTCAGAAAGCCCCGTGCGTGGCGCCATGGAACGCACCTACCGGTTCAATTCCAAAGCCGTCAAGGTGCCTTCGGGCGACTTCGGAGTCATCGACCCGGAGACGCATCTGAAG
>JBOHZI010000169.1:0-5484 GCA_050738295.1 Gammaproteobacteria bacterium | reverse complement strand
AATGTCTTCCACCATACCCTCGTAGCAGATTACCGAGCCTGCCTCGTCGTACACCACCCGCGCATTGTCCTGTACCCAAAGTTCCATGCCGTCCCGATGACGCAACTTGAGCTCCGAGCCGACCACGCTCCCCTCGGCCTCGAGCTGGACCAGGTTCCGGTCCCGTTCCGCTGTATCGATGTAAACATCTCGCACGTTGTCTACGTTTTCCTTCAGCTCGGACACCGACTCGTAACCCAGAATATGGGCTAGCGCGGGATTGGCGGAAAGCAGACGACCATCCGTCGCGCTTTGATAAATGCCAACGACAGCGTACTCGACGATGTCGCGAAAACGTTGCTCGGCCAGATGCAGCCGATATTCGGTGTTTCTGTACGTCGTAATGTCGCGCACCGTGCCGATACTGGCCGTCGCGCCCGCATAATGCATCGGACCCGAGCGTACCGACGCCAGCACACGTGTCTCGCCGTCCTTGCAGAGCAAATAGGCTTCGTAGGTGTTCCGTTCCCAGTTACCGGCCTGACGTTCACGCCACATATCGAGCATTTTCTGACGCTCTTCCGGAGCAAAAAATTGCAGACAACTCTCGCCAATCATCTCTTCGGTCGTATAGCCCAACATGACGGCATAGACCTGATTTACGTAAACGTAGAGTCCTTCCTGAATCACGAAAACGCCGTCCTGACTGTGCTCGACGAGACTCCGATATTTATCCTCGGAGAGAAGAGGATGGACTGCAGAGTCCGGAGCATAGAACGCTGTTGCAGTTGCGTCAGTGCGCGCGGATTCCAGCAGTAACAACACTCGGCGTTCATTCTCGGCATCGACCAACTCGGCACTGATATCCACCCGCCGCAATACGCCGCCTTCGGTACGCAAATGCACGCCTTTCTTCTCGAAGTTGCCCGTGAGGTCGAGGGTACGCTGCAAGGTCTGCCAGACGCTGTCGTTACCATCAGCGAGTGTGAGATCAGAGAGCGTTTTGCCTTCGGTTAACTGGACATCGGCGCCGAATAGCTGTTGGGCTGCCGCATTGAGTCCCGCCACGGCACCGTCGGCGTACCGAAGCATGAGCGCTGGCCCCGAAAGCTGCTGAAACCAGTCGGTTGTCTCCATCAGACCCCCTTTGCATATCCCGCCATACCATAAGGCCGGATAAGCGATCGTCTAGTGCTTAACTGTAGCTCAAATCGAGGCCTTTTGTTGGCCTACGAGCGCACAGGAGGGGCTGGCTGATGAAACGCTCGATAGTCCAGGGCCGCCATTTCAGGGGGTGGAATCGCTGTTCAGCAGATCCCGGAAGGCCTCGGGCAAGGTCTCGCCCTCGATCAGATTGGCGAGCAGGCGGCTGCCCACCTCGGCCGGGGCGAAGACCAGATCGGCCCTTGCCAGCTTGAGTCGGCGAATGGCGCGGCGGCTGCTCGCCACGGCCAGTACGCGCAATTCCGGATTGAGGTCCTTGGCGGCCAGCGACGTATAGGCATTTTCGTTATCGTCGTCCTGCGCCGCGATCAACATATTGGCCTGGGCAATCCCCGCCTGCTTGAGCACCTGGTCGTCGCCCACATCGCCGGTGACCACGGGCTGATCATCGAGCGGCGGGAGTTTGTCAGTCGGCACCACCTGCACGAAGGGAATGTGGCGGCGCACCAACTCGCTCGCTGTGTTTCGGGCAATGACGCCCGCCCCCACGATAATGACATGGTCTCGTTTCATGGTGTGTCCTCGCGACGGTTTCAACAATTGCTCGAAGCGGTGCGAGAGCGCCGGCCCGAGCACGGAAAAAATGGTGCTGGCAAACACCGACAGTCCGAATACGATCATGGTGATCACATAACCCTGTGCCGCCACAGTAGTGGGATGTATATCACCGTAACCCACGGTCGAGAGGGTGACGACGGTGTAGTACAACGCGCTGATCAGATCGTGGATTTTAGGCGCGAACTGATCACCCAGCAGATAGCTGCCAAAGGTGCCGTAGGCGAGTACGGCGGCGATCCCCACAAAGGAAACCAGCACCGAACCGAACAGGGTCTGACGGTCGAAATCACGGTGAAAAAAGGCCAGCAGCAGAAAAGCCATACCGGGCACGATCAAAGCGAAGCCGAAATGGGCCCGCAATACGTTGACGCCGACGGTGATCAGCAACAAGAGGCAGGCAAAGGACCAGGCCACGCGAATGCGCCAGAACAGGCCCACGCCGGACAGCACCAGCCCGGCGCCGAGAATAATCTGTGCGCCGCCACCCAGAGCGGTCAGCGACACCCCGACGGAGGCCTGTGAAACCGTTTGGGTCAGGTCGGAAAACACATTGGCATGCGAGCCGACCAGGATGTTAACCGCACCGCCCAGGATCAGAAACAGGCCGAGCGGCACCTGCGGAAAAAGCTGCCGCAAACGGCGCCAGGTGCGCAGGCTCGGATCGCTAAGGTTCATCCGCTAAGGAACCTCTGATCTATTCATACACGGATCGCGCTTGTGCCCCAAAGGTCCGGATGCAAGGCGAAATGAATACATCGGTGGTTCCTTCTACTCCGCCAGTTCTTCCAGTGTATCTGCCTGACTGATGTTCGCGAAGTACACATCGGCTTCTTCAAGCGGCAACGCGGCGCGCAGGCTGAAATACAGGATAGCCAGACTGAACAGTGCAACGAGCACCATACCCCAGGCCAGCGAAAGAACATCCAGCGAGTACACATGAAACAGGCCCGTCTCTCCCGGTCCCAGATTGTTCGGTCCGAGCCAGGACAGTAACCACATGCCGGCGAAATACGGAAACGCCCACCACGCATGCTTCAAGCCCAACGCCGCGAAAGGACGGCGGGCGATAAGGAAATACCAGATGCCGTAGCACAGGAACATCGCAGCGAGCAGGCCAAACAGGAAGGTCACCGTGGTGCAGCCGGTCCAGAAAATCACCCAATTCGAGGCGATAAAGGCGAGCGGCGCAATGACCCAGGCGCCGCGCAGACGGAATGGACGCTTCAGATCGGGTCGCCGCTTGCGCATGATCAAGAGCACCAACGGGCCAATGCCATAGGACAGCACGGTAATGTCGGAGACATAACCCACGAGCTGGTGCCAGGACGGGAACGGGAAAAAGAAGATGCAAGCGATCACGTAGGTCACCAGCAACGACACCCACGGCACGCCGTTACGATTAAGCTTCTGCATACCTTTCGGCGCGCTACCCACCTCGGCCATGCCGTAGCCCAGCCGCGAGGTGTTGGTGGTATAGATCAGGCCGGTGCCGAACGGGGAAATGATGGCATCGGCATAGAGTATGTAGGACCAGAACACGGCGCCCACGCTCACCGCGAGAGCCGCGAAAGGCCCGGCATCGCCCTTGAAGTTGAGGGTATGCCAGCCCCCCGCGAAATACGAGGGCTTCACGGCGGTAATGGTCGCCACTTCCAGACCGACATAAATACACATGGCGATCAACACCGAACCGATAACGGCAATCGGAATGTACTTGCCGGGATTCTTCGTCTCGCCACCCAGGTTGATCGCCAGGCGAAAACCCAGAAAACTGAAAATGATGCCCGCAGTAGACACAGCGGTAAGCATACCCGCCGGATGCAGCGAATCGAGGTGCAAATGAAAATTGCCCGGATGGAAGGAGTAGCTCATCAGTATGGCAATGCTGGCCAGCGGGATGAATACCTTCCACCACGTCGCGGCACTGTTGATCCACAGCACCACCTTGATCGCGAAGAAATTGAACACCACGATCACAGCAAGCAACACGATGGCAACTGCGAAACCGATCCCGGTCAACACATGCGTGCTCGGGTGTACGAAATAGGGCACCTTGTTATTAAGGTAGGTGAGCACCGCCATGGTTTCGATTGGCGGCGTCACTACGCTGGCCAGAAAAAGTATCCACGACCAGATGCGCCCGATCAATTCGCCGTGCCCGATATGGCTGATATGAATCAAGGCACCGCTTTTGGGCATGATCGTCGCCAGCTCGGCATAGACCAAAGCAATCAGCATGACGATAAACGCACCGATTACCCATGAAGCCACACTCCACGGCCCCGCCGCCCTGGCCGCGTCAAAGGGGCCGAACAGCCAGCCGGAACCGATGATTGCGCCAAGACTGAAATACAGCAGGCCGATCATGCCTGCGTCGCGTCTGAGCTTGCCAGATGCCATGTTTTCTCCTCTAAAGCGTTTTGCAAAGACTTGCGCCTCGCCGTATAGTAAACGATTGCCTTGGCCCGACTGTGCACGATGGACACAATCCGCATCCGCGGCGCCCGTACGCACAATCTGAAAAACATCAATGTGGAGCTACCGCGGGGTCGGCTCACCGTGGTGACGGGATTGTCCGGTTCGGGCAAAAGCTCGCTGGCCTTCGACACCCTCTATGCCGAAGGCCAGCGCCGCTACGTGGAATCGCTCTCGGCCTACGCCCGTCAGTTCCTGTCGCTGATGGAAAAGCCGGATGTGGACTCCATCGAAGGCCTGTCACCGGCGATTGCGATTGAGCAGAAAGCCAGCTCGCACAACCCGCGTTCCACCATCGGCACCGTCACCGAAATTCACGACTACCTGCGCCTGCTGTTCGCCCGCGCCGGCACCCCGCGTTGCCCGCATCACGGCCTCACGCTCGATGCGCAAACAGTGTCACAGATGGTCGACGCCGTACTCGAGCGGCCTGGAGAAGAGCGGGTCATGCTGCTCGCCCCCGTCGTGCAGACAAGAAAAGGCGAATACGGCGACCTGTTGCGAGACCTCAAAGCGCGCGGCTTCATCCGCGCCCGCATCGACGGCGAGGTACGCGAACTCGATCCCCTGCCCCGCCTGAACGCCAACCAGGCACACACGATAGAAGTGGTCGTCGACCGCTTCCGCACCCGCCCCGAGCTGGCAACGCGCCTGGCCGAGTCGTTCGAAACCGCACTCGATCTGGCCGACGGCACCGCCCTGATCGCCCCCATCGACGACGCCGATGCGCCCGTACTCACCTTCTCCTCGCGTTACGCCTGTCCGGTCTGCGGCTGGAGCATCGCCGAGCTGGAGCCGCGCCTGTTCTCGTTCAACAACCCCGCGGGCGCCTGCCCCACCTGCGCCGGACTCGGCAAGGAAGGCTTTTTCGACCCCGAACGGATCGTCAACCAGCCCTCGCTGTCGTTGGCCGGCGGCGCAATCCGCGGCTGGGATCGGCGTAACCCCTATTACTACCGTCTCGTGGAAAGCCTCGCGCGTCATTACAAATTCGCCCCGGAAACCCCGTGGGCGGAACTGCCCCAGTCCGTGCGCACAATCCTGCTGTACGGCAGCGACGAGGAAGCCATCGCCTTCGACTACGTCACGGGTCGCGGGAAGATCGAACAGCGTCGGCACCCGTTCGAAGGCGTGTTGAACGTGCTCGAACGGCGTTACCGCGAAACCGATTCGCAGGCCGTGCGCGACGAACTCGCGCGCTACCGTTCAAGCCGGGCGTGCAAGGACTGCGGCGGCACGCGACTGAAC
>JBOHZI010000168.1:0-5516 GCA_050738295.1 Gammaproteobacteria bacterium | reverse complement strand
GGTCACAGCCTCAACCGGGATGCACCATTCTGGTCGGGTCCACGATGCGGTCGAAATCGGCTTCGCTCACGTAGCCCAGTTTGAGTGCTGCCGCCTTGAGCGTGGTGTCGTAGTCCATCGCGTAGTGGGCAATTTCTGAAGCCTTGTCGTAGCCGATTTCCGGTGACAGAGCCGTCACCAGCATCAGCGATTGTTCTACGTATTGCTCGATCTTCTTGCGGTTGGGCTGTGTGCCCTCGATCAGATATTTGCGGAAATTGGTGCAGCCATCGGCGAGAATCGCGATCGATTGCATGATGTTGGCGATCATCAGTGGCTTGTACACATTCATTTCGAGTAGTCCGCCAGCGCCGCCGAAAGTGACGGCCACGTCGTTTGCCATCACCTGCACGGCGAGCATCGCCAGCGCCTCGGTCTGGGTCGGGTTGACCTTGCCCGGCATGATCGAGGACCCGGGCTCGTTCTCGGGAATCAGCAACTCGTGAAAACCGGCACGCGGGCCGCAGGAGAGCAGGCGGATGTCGTTCGCGATCTTGTATAGCGACACAGCCAATGTTTTGAGTGCGCCCGAAAAATGCACCAGGGCGTCGTGCGCGCCCTGTACGGCAAACTTGTTCGGTGCACTCACGAATGGCAGGTCAGTAAGTTTCGCGATTTCCGCCGCCGCGGCATCGGCAAAATCCGCCGGCGCATTGATCCCGGTGCCGACGGCCGTGCCGCCAAGGGCGAGTTTGTACACGTCGCCTAGTGCTGCGTCGATGCGAGCGATGTCTTCATCGAGCATTTCCGCGTAGCCCGAAAACTCCTGGCCCAGGGTGAGCGGCGTGGCATCCTGCATGTGAGTGCGCCCGATCTTGACGATGTCTTTCCATTCCGCCGCCTTGGCGGCGATGGCCTGGCTCAGCGCCTTGAGCGCCGGGAGCAATTGACCGTTCGCGCCGACGGCGGTGGCAATGTACATCGCGGTGGGGAACGTGTCGTTGGAGGATTGTGAAAGGTTCACGTGATCGTTCGGGTGCACGGGCTTTTTCGATCCGAGCGGATTGCCCTCGATCTGGCAACAGCGGTTGGAAATAACTTCGTTCACGTTCATGTTGAACTGGGTGCCGCTGCCGGTCATCCACACATGCAGCGGGAACATCTCGCTGTGTTCGCCGGCGAGTATCTCGTCGCAGACCCGCACGACCAGGCCGTGGCGCTCGCCGTCCAGCCGTCCGCCGGCGTGGTTGGCGTTGGCCGCCGCCTTCTTGAGCACGGCATAGGCATGAATTAGTTCGCGCGGGATGAGGTCGCGGCCGATGCTGAAATGTTCCAGCGAGCGCTGGGTCTGGGCACCCCAGAGCTTGTCGGCAGGCACCTGGACTTGGCCCAGGCTGTCGCTTTCCTCTCGAAAGTCGGTCATTATTTTCTCCGTGGAATGCGTGCGAGCGGTTCGATACCCAATTTTAGACTATTCGGCCGGAACGACGTGCTAGCATTAGCCTGTTACACAGCGGGTCGGCACTATGGGGGGTTTTGTTCAGGCATTGGAGGGGTACCTGAATCAATATGGCTATCCGATTCTGTTTCTCGTCATTTTCGTCGAAAGTTTCGGTATCCCGGCGCCTGGCCAGACTCTGCTTATCACGGCCGCGCTGTTCGCCGCCACCGGCAATCTGCACCTGTGGCTGGTGCTCGTTGTGGCCTTTGCTGCCGCTACCCTGGGCGACAATATCGGTTACCTGATCGGTCGCAAGGGCGGGCACACGCTCCTGTTCCGCTATGCCAAGCGCTTTGGCGTTTCGCAGGAGAGGATGGAAAAAGTCTTCGACCGCTTCAATCGCCACGGTGGCTGGTTCGTCTCCTTTGCTCGTTTTTTCGATGTGTTGCGCCAGATTAACGGCCTGATCGCCGGTTCCACCGAAATGAGCTTCCGTCGCTTCCTGTTCTTCAATTCCATCGGCGCCGCTCTGTGGGTCGCCGCGTGGGGATTCGGCAGTTACTACCTGGGTCAGGGTCTCAAGCAATGGCTCGGACAGTATGAACATATCGCCACCTGGCTGATCGTTGGCGTCATAATCTTGTGCGTCATCGTTATCGCCGTTTGGCTCTTGCGCCGCGCGCAACAACGACGCGCCAGCAAAAACGAAAACGCCTGATTTTTATACGGTTGGAGGGCAAGAAATGAAAAACATGAAATGGGTTGGTCTGATTGTGTCGGTTCTGGTGCTGGGAGCCTGTGCGCAGCCTGCGACCCCAAACGCGCAGCATATTAGCGCCGGGGAAATGCACAGTATTAGGGTCGGGAAAATACATAAATTAGCGGTCAAGGCGTGTACACAGTCTTCGAAGCTTCAGTGTGTGACTCAACCGTTCACCGTCACGCTGACTAAGCGCAATGGTTCGAAGTGGAAACGAATTTTTGATCCACCGATCCCGGTGATCCATAATGAAGACATTACGGTTTTTGCGGGCCAGACCCTGAATATCGAGGCTACACCCGGTAAAAATGGGAAACTGACACACCTCAAACTGGTGCAAAAAGTGACGCATCCCGATTCCACATTGATTGTGAAGTTGGAGCAAGCGTCGGGTAAGGAAATGATATTAAACATACACAACCCGTTTCCCCATTCGCTTCTCTACAAGGCGGAGATTCGGCCGTTGGACGCCGGATTTTCAGATACAAAGGCGGAGATTCTGCCAGTGGACGCCGGATTTTCAGCTACAGACGTGTGCCCCGTGGGCCCGAAGCTAGAGAACTTCGAGTCGTGGCCGGGGCCGTTGTTTCAGGTCAGGTTGTCAGATATGCGTCTTGCTAATTTGAAAGGCAAAAAAGTCACCTGCTAACAGTGGGCGACAAGCCGGGTCAGCGGGGTAGCGCCAGGGTGGCGACCAGCCCGCCCGCTGCGCGATTGGCGAGAGTGAGTGTGCCGCCGTGGCTTTGGGCCACGTCGCGGGCGATGGAGAGCCCGAGTCCAGTGCCGCCGGTCGCGCGGTTACGGGAGCGCTCCGTGCGATAGAAGGGCTCGAACACCCGCTCCAATTCCGCTTCGGGCAGACCCGGGCCATGGTCGGCAACGCGGATACACAGTGCGTGAGGCGTGTCCTCTACCTCTATTTCGGCGTTGCCGCCGTAGCGCAGAGCGTTCTGTACCAGATTGTCGATGGCCCGGCGCAGCGCGCGTGGCCGCGCGGGATAGGGCGCGGAGGCCTCGCCGGACATATCGACCGCCTGGCCCAGCGCCTGGGCATCGGCCGTCATGCTTTCGAGTAGAGCATTGACATCAAGCGGCTGAATTGCTTCGCGCTCAGCTTCGCCGCGCATGTAGGCCAGCGTGCCGGTCAGCATGGCGTCCATCTCGTCGAGATCGCGGTTGATGTCATCGCGCAGCGTGGCGTCGTCCAGCATTTCGGCGCGCAGTCGCAACCGCGTCACCGGCGTCTTCAGATCGTGCGAGATGGCAGTCAGCATGCGTAGACGGCTGGCCAGAAACTCCAGCACCCGTTGCTGCATGAGATTGAAGGCGGCGGCGGCGCGGCGCACTTCGGTCGGGCCGGTTTCGGCGAGCGGCGGATGGCGGATATCGCGTCCGAGGTTATCGGCGGCGCGCGCGAGCATGGAAAGCGGACGTGTGACCCGGCCTATTGCAAGCAATGAAAAAAGGATCAGTACCGCAAGCAGCACCGCCAGTTCGAAGATCAGCGCGCGCGGCCAAGGCGAATGTTGTTGATGGCGCCGGTCGGTAAAGCGCAGCCAGTGGCCGTCGTGCAGACGCACTGCGATCATGTTGCGAAGCGGTCCGTGTGCAGCGTCTTGTCCGAGAAATTCCCCTTTCTGACCGACGCGGGCGATGCGCACCGGATAGTCGGGGCCAAGCGCTGTGCGCAGAGCGGCGGCGAACTCCCTTGCCGGTTGCGGTGTCTGTCCCGCCGGCGGTGGCGGGCCGAAGTCCACTCGCCAGTGGTGTGTTCCCAGCACCTGGGTGATGCCGATCTGGGAGCGGGGTGCGATCCGGTCGAAGACCTCGACCGTGGTCGCGATGTGTTCGACGGCGCGATCCAGGGTCGCATGACTCATGAGATGACGGCGCTCGTGCAGATTGAGCACCGCCGCAACCACCAATCCGATGGTCAGCCCGGCGGTGAGGATCAGTACCAGCCGCCCGAACAGCGAACGGGGAAACCATCGCATCAGAGCGCGCCTTGCATACTTACAAGGTCTCCACTTCCGAGGCGAGCACGTAGCCTTCGCTGCGCAGAGTTCGGATGATGGCCGGTTCGCGAGCATCATCGCGCAGTTTCTGGCGCAGGCGGCTGACCTGCACGTCGATGCTGCGGTCGAAAGGCGTGGCTTCACGGCCGCGGGTCAGGTCCAGCAACTGGTCGCGTGAAAGTACGGCGCCCGCGTGCTCGACAAAAGTGAGCAGCAGGCGGTATTCGGCACCGCTGAGGGCGACGAGCACCCCATCCGGCGCATTGAGTTGGTGCGAGGCGGTATCCAGCGTCCAGTCGGCAAAGCGGTAGCGGACGTTGTTTTGTGCGGGGCGCAAATTCGGCGGTAGCGCACGGGTACGGCGCAGCACGCTCTTGATACGGGCCACCAGTTCACGCGGATTGAACGGCTTGGCGAGGTAGTCGTCGGCGCCCATTTCCAGCCCGACGACGCGGTCGGTATCCTCGTCGCGTGCGGTGAGCATGATGACCGGCGTGGTGCTTTTTGCACGAATTTCGCGGCACAGTTCGAGCCCGTCGGTGCCGGGCAGCATGATGTCGAGCACCACGAGATCGGGAGCTGCCGTGGCCAGTGTCTTGCGCAGTTCCGTACCGTCCGCCGCGGTCGAAACACGGTAGCCGTTGCGGGTCAGATAGTCGCTGAGCAGGCGCCGTATTTCGCGGTCGTCGTCAACAACCAGAATATGGTCGGATTCGTTCATAGCGGAGTTTATACGCCAGGTAGGCCAGAATTGCACGCCTGATTTGTAACACAGTGTTTCCAGGGCCGGCCTGTAACCATCGCCCTACAAAAAACCGGCTTGCAGACACACGGCGCTTACATCCGTTTGGTGGAATAGTTCACGGCGGGAAATGGCCCGTCGCTTAGCTTACGAGGTAACTATCATGTATAAATCGATTATGACAACCGTCACGGCACTGGCTTTGCTGGGTGCCGGCACGGCATTTGCCTATTCCCCCCCCGGTGGCAATGGTTCCGGACGATCCGGGTGGCAGGCACAGCACCATCATCAGCCGTTTGCGATGCTGAAAACGCAACTCAAGCTCACTTCGACTCAGGAGCCGGCTTGGAATCAGCTTATGGCATCGATGAAAGCCATGCGTCCGCATTGGTCCGGCAAGCGCGGGATGAAGAAGTCCCCCGAACTGATGACGGCGCCACAGGCCTTCGACAAGATGGCGAAGCTTTCCGAGAAGCGTGCTCAGAACGCACAGGCTCTGGCACGAGCCGTGAAGAAATTTTACGGTCATCTGACGCCAGTACAGCGTGCGGTGTTCGATACACGCCTGCAGGATATGCG
>JBOHZI010000167.1:0-5620 GCA_050738295.1 Gammaproteobacteria bacterium | reverse complement strand
CAGCATGTACTGGTGATCGGCATCCGCAGGCCGACCGGTACGCTCGTAATAAAGTGCCAGAGCGTTGTGCACCAGAGGCATTTTGGGTCCCTGCTGCAAGGCTTCGGCCAATTTATTCTGGGCAAGATCCATGCGGCCTTGCTGCATGTAACCGATCGCGAGCCGTGTATTGTACTTGGCGGCGAGCTTCGGCGAAGCCTTGCTCCGGGGCGTCGGAGAGGAACCCGATGTGACGCATCCGACGAGCGTTAGCGTCAGCAGGCTTGCCACGCAGGCAACAGCAAATTTCATATATTCACCTCTACACTGCGCGTTCGCGCTCCCAGACGATGTCGGACCCGGTTTTTCACCTGCCCGGCCAACTGTCCGCAGGCTGCGCTGATATCGTCGCCCCGCGTCCGGCGTGTCACCGTCATGTAGCCGGCCCTGAGCACTATGTCACGAAAACTGTCGATGCGTGCCGGCGGCGAGGTGCCGAAGCGAGCTTCCGGAAACGGGTTGAACGGGATCAGATTCACCTTGGCGCTGAGTCCATCCAGGCAGCGAACCAACTGCCGGGCGTGGCGGTCACTGTCATTGACGCCGTCCAGCATCACGTATTCGACCGTGACATGGCGGTGCGGGTTCCGCCCCAGGTAACGCCGGCATGCCGCCATCAGCTCGGCGATCGGGTAGCGACGATTAATGGGAACCAGTTCGTCGCGCAAGCTGTCCTCCGGGGCATGCAACGAAATGGCCAGCGCCACATCGCAATCCTCAGCCAGCCGGTCGATGGCCGGCACCAGCCCCGAAGTACTCACGGTCACTCGCCGTTTGGACAAACCGAAGCCCAGCGGATCGGTCAACAGCCGCAGGGCTGGCACCAGGTTACGGTAATTGGCCAGCGGTTCGCCCATGCCCATAAACACCACATTGGAGACGGCCGGTCTGTCAGGTGCGCGTAGCGGCAGGAGACGGTTCGCCAGCCAGACCTGGGCCACGATTTCCGCGGTGTTCAGGTTGCGATTAAAGCCCTGGGCACCGGTCGCGCAAAAAGCACAATCCATGGCGCACCCGACCTGGCTCGATACGCACAGGGTACCGCGCTCCGGCTCCGGGATGTACACCATTTCTATGCCAGTGCTGGATCCCGTGGCAAGCAACCATTTGCGGGTCTCGTCGGCGGCACACTCATCACGCAGAATCCGCGGCAATTCGACCACGGCTTCGGCTTGCAGGCGCTCGCGCAAGCTCTTGGCCAGATCAGTCATGGCGGTGATATCACTCTCGCCCCGCCGGTATAGCCAGCTCATCAACTGCCGCGCACGAAAGGCGGGTTCGCCACGTTCGGCGAACCACGTCTCAAGCCCCGCCTGGTCGAGGCCAAGGAGGTTAGTGCGCGTAGACGGACAGGCTGCAGTCACGGCTCTCTTAGCGGGTCCTTGGACACAAATCAAGAGTAGGAAAGAAGTAACCGATTTCCTGCGCCGCCGTCTCCGGTGCGTCCGAACCATGTACAGCATTTTCTTCGATATTCGATGCAAAATCTGCGCGGATCGTGCCTTTATCGGCTTGTTTCGGATCAGTTGCACCCATCACCTCGCGGTTGCGGGCAATCGCGTTCTCACCTTCCAGCACCTGCACCAGTACCGGCCCGGACGTCATGAATTTGACCAGGTCGTTGAAAAACGGCCGCTCGCTATGCACGGCGTAAAACCCCTCGGCCTGACTCCGACCGAGATGCAGCATGCGTGCAGCAACCACCTGCAACCCGGCATCCTCGAAGCGGGAAAGGATAGCGCCGATTTTGTTCTTGGCAACGGCATCGGGTTTGACGATAGACAGGGTACGTTCCAGGGCCATGTAAGTCTCCAGTAAAGAAACGCCGGTCAGCCCGGCGCATAAATTTGAACCATTAAGCGCGCGTGGCTATACGTTAAAACTTTCCCCACAGCCGCAGGCATCGGTCACATTGGGGTTGTCGAACCGGAAGGTCTGACCCAGCCCCTCGCGGACAAAATCCACACGGGTGCCGTCGATCAGCGACAGACTTTGGCGGTCAACCACGATGCGCACGCCCTGGTCCTCGAATACGGCATCGTCCGGACCGGCCTCACGGGCATAATCGAGCACATAGGAAAAACCGGAGCAGCCGCTTTTCTTGATGCCTACGCGCAGGCCCGTTACGTCTTCGCGCGCGGCCATGAAGTGCCGTACCCGGTGCGCTGCAGATTCACTAAGTGTGATAGCCATGCCTTATCTTTCAGTAGCTTACGAGATTAACTGTTTACTTTAGCCGCAGTTGAGCACACATGCAAGCACCCCCGCCTCTGAACCGAAGCGGCGCCTTAAACCGGGTTCAGAAACCGATGACCGCCTTGCACAGCGCGAGCAGGCCGCCAGGGAAAATACCCAAACCGAGCACTACCAAGCCATTAACGCTGAGCAGCAGCTTCAGGTCCGCCGGACCCTTGAGCCCTTGCGATGCTTCACCTTCGGCACGGTCGAAATACATCACTTTCGCTATATAGAGATAGTAGAAAGCGGCCATGACCGCGAAGATCACCGCCACAATGGCAAGCCAGGTCAGACCACTGCCGATCAGAGCCCGGATAATTTCCAGCTTGGCAAAGAAGCCGATAAACGGCGGAATACCTGCCATCGAGAACATCATCATTAGCATGACAAAGGCAAACCAGGGACTGCGCTCATTCAGCCCCTTGAAATCCTCGATACGCTCAGCCTCGAAACCGTTACGCGAAAGCAGGATGATGACGCCGAAAGCACCGGCAAACATTATCACATAGGCAATAGTGTAGAACAGCGCCGCGCGGTAGCCTTCGTTGGTACCTGCGAGTATGCCGAGCACGATAAACCCGGCATGATTAATCGTGGAATAAGCGAGCATGCGCTTGATGTTGGTCTGAACAATGGCGACCACTGCACCAATCGCCAGCGAAGCAATGCCGATTGCAATCAGGATCCATAACCAGGAACCGTGCAACTCGCCCAGTCCCTGCACCAGCAGACGGATAAAAAATGCAAACGCCGCCAGTTTGGGTACCGAGCCGATAAATATCACCATGCTCGAGGGAGCCCCTTCATACACATCGGGGAGCCACATGTGAAACGGCACGGCGCCCAATTCGAACGCCATGGCTACGATCACGAAGCCGAGACCGACCCACAGGCCGAAACCGACAGTGCTCCCGCTTGCAATGTGAGCGGCCAACACGCCGATGTTCAGCGTCCCGGTCACGCCGTAAAGCAGCGACATACCAAAAAGCAACGTGCCGGCGGAGATGGCGCCCAGAACGAAAAACTTCATGGCCGCTTCCGAGGCAGTACCGTCATCGCGAGCCAGGGCGACCAGCGTGTACATGCTGAGAGCTAGCAACTCCACCCCCAAGTAGAGCACGATCAGATTGTAGCTCTGAATAATGATCATCGCACCGAGCAGAGAGAGCAGAATAAGCAGATAGAACTCGCCACTCAGCAGTTTTCGATCCTTGAGATAGGATCTGCCGTAGACCAGAACCGCTCCGGTAATAGCGTAACTGAACAGCATGACCACATCGCCCATCGCATCCTGGATGAACAAGCCGTTGAAGGCGAGTATTGTGTGCCCGCGAAGCAGAAAACCGGTAATCACGGCGAGCACCGCGATGGTGCCGAGCGAACCGTAATGCAGTACCGTGTCGCGGGAGCGCTTGAGGAACAGGGCCGCCAGAAGCAGCACGCAGCTCATGCCCAGCAGGACAATCTGCGGCAGTGCCGCAATATAGTCGTTGGCAGTCGGTATCATCGAATAATCCTCAACCCGTTGCGGGTATGATCTGCAGCAGCAGATGCGCTACCGTGGCATGCATGACACGGAGAATGATCTCGGGATAAAAGCCGATCAACAGAGTCGGCAGTGCCACCAGAGTCAGGATCAGGATCTCGCGCGACGTGATGTCCTTCAGTGCGGCTACGCGGTCGTTAGCGACCGGCCCGAAAACCACCTTCTTGATCAGCCACAGCGAATAACAGGCACCCGTAATCAGAGCAAAGGCGGCAAGCGTACCGATCCAGAAGTTGGCCTGGAACGAACCCAGCGTGACCATGAATTCGCCGACAAACCCGGAAGTCAGCGGCAAAGCCGCATTGGCCAACGCAAAGAACAGAAAAAAGTAACCGAATTTGGGCATGGTATTCAGCACGCCACCGAATTCGGCAATCTCGTGAGTATGCATGCGGTCGTACAACACCCCGACGCAGAGGAACAAGGCCCCCGAAACAACGCCATGAGAAATCATCTGTACCAGACCGCCTTCCATTCCCAGGCGGGCCGCATCCAGGCTGTGAGTATGTGACCAGATCAGGAACACACTGAAAAAACCGAGCGTCACGAATCCCATGTGTGCAATGGATGAATACGCAACGAGTTTTTTCATATCCTTTTGTACGATCGCGACGAAACCGATGTAAATGATGGCCACAAGCGAGAGCCCTATCATCAGCCACTGCAGCCGCTCGCTCGCCTGAGTCACCATCGGTAGATTGAAACGTATGAATCCGTACGCACCCATCTTCAGCAAAACAGCGGCAAGAATGACCGAGCCTCCGGTCGGCGCCTCCACGTGCGCATCAGGCAACCAGGTATGCACCGGCACCATCGGCACCTTGACCGCGAAGGCCATTGCGAACCCGATAAAGAGAAGAATCTGCGCCGTAGGACCGATATGCAGATGCATAAAATCGAGCATGTTGAAATTGCCCGATTTGTTGAACAGCCAGATAAAGGCCACCAGCATCAGGACGGACCCCAGGAAGGTATAAAGAAAGAACTTGATGGCAGCATAGATGCGTCGCGGCCCGCCCCAGATACCGATGATCAGGAACATCGGTATCAACATGGCTTCCCAGAACAGGTAAAAAAGAATGGCGTTCAGAGCAGCAAAAACGCCGTTCATCAATCCCGCCATGATGAGAAAAGCCGCGAGATACTGCGCGAGTTTGTAATTGATGACGCGCCAGCAGGCGATCACCACAATAATCGTCATGAAATTACTGAGCAGTATCAGCGGCATCGAAATACCGTCAACGCCGAGATAATAATTCATGTGATAAACGGCAATCCATGGCAATTTTTCGACAAACTGCATCGAAGCCGTCGTGGTATCGAACCCGGTATAAAGTGGAATCGAAAGAGCGAACACGAGTATCGAGAAGCCGAGCGCGATCCAGCGCACGTCGGCCCACTTGAAGCGCTCCGCCGCCAATACGACCAAGCCGCCGAATATCGGCACCCAGATAACGAGACTCAGATATGGCAAAACCATCTCCTTTGTGTCGCGCGACGTAGATTCAGCTTATCGCCCATAATTACCTCCAGACCAGCCAACCGACCATGACGGCGATGCCGATCACCATCGCAAACGCATAGTGATACAGATAGCCGGACTGCAGGTGGCGTAATACGCTGGAACCGACCCGCACAGTACGCGCGGAACCGTTGACGACCAGACCATCGATCAGCCCGTCATCGACAAACCGCCAAAGCAGGTTGCCGAGACGGCGGGCGCCCATCGAAAAGCCCTGGAAATAGATGTCGTCCGCGAAATACTTGCGCTCCAACACATAAGCGATCGGATACAAC
>JBOHZI010000166.1:0-5633 GCA_050738295.1 Gammaproteobacteria bacterium | reverse complement strand
TGCGCGACCAGGGTGACATCACCGTTGGCGGACTCGGTCCAGCCTTTGTCCTGCAATTGCGCATTGATATCGGAAACTACGCGTCGTCCGACCGAGGAATCCCTGAACTTGGGCTTCGCACCCCAGGTGAACGAGTGGTATTGGGAGAAATCCGTACCCGGTGCGCTTTTCGTCGTGACCGTGGGTAGATCGGCGCAGGCGACCAGCACCAGAGGAACCAGCAAAATGACAAAGCGTTTCATTGGCGTACACAGGCTTTCGAGGATGCCGATAGTAATGGGGAACGAAGGGCAATGCAAGAACAGCGCGCGGCGATTCCCTAGTTCGCGTGCATCAAGGCGAAATTGATCGCCGCTCGCACTGCCGCCACTTGCGCTTCGTTGCATTGCTCGGGCGTCGCTCGCGGACTGTCGGGATAGACCTCGGTGGTCGTGCGGCAGCGCGCAGCGGTGATGCCGGCGCAGAGCCCCCACTTCCGCAGCGGGTAATTGATGACGCCGGGCGCAACCATCGGCGAGCCGATGATCTCGCCTTTGTCGTCGGCCGGCGCAATGTGCGTGACCTTCGCCACCGCCGCAATCACCGCCTGCTGGAATTCGGCTTGCGGATCCTCGGTATCGCCGCACAGGTAAAAACCGTCCGGGATGGTGCCCGGCACGAACTCGATGCCATCGCGTGCGGCCAGCGCCGGGCGAAACTCGGACTCGTCGGTGTCAGTGGTCTCGTGCAGATCAATGTGCAGGATGAAGCGATCGCGAAACGGCGCGACCAATTTCATCAGCGCGGCCGCTTCCGGCGCCGGACTGTCGGCGCGAAAGTTGCGGTTCGGATCGAGCGCCTGCGGATTCCAGCGATGAATGCGCTCGTAGCCCCAGGGACTCACGCAGGGCGCAACCAGCACACTCACACGATCCACATACTCCGCCGCGTGTCGCTCGGCGAACAACAAAGCGCCATGCACACCGCTGGTTTCATAGCCATGCACGCCGCCCGTCACCAGCACGCAAGGCAACTCGTCATTCCACTCGCGGCTCTTGATCGCGAACAACGGATAACCGTCGGGCTCATAATCCAGATGCCCGTATTGCATCACGTCGAAACGATCGCGCAAAGCCTCGACCCGACTCAACACATCGTCTGCGTAACTGCGCTTGCACATTTGCCGTGATCGCCACTCGGCGACCTCCGCCTCGCCCCAGGGTTGCCCGGGCGTCCCGATCGGATACTGTGCGGAAGTCGTCATCGCGTCACTTATTTTACCGTGGCATCAGGAAGGCACTGTAGCATCCACTTTAAGAATGCCGAACTCTTTATAGGCGTAAGCCACCCCCGTTCTGGTTTTTGTTGCCGCCGTTACAGGGTAAACTTTTGATTCCCACCAGCCTTTGATCAGACACATTTCATGAAACTCATGCATTTTGCCGGCGCGGCCGTGTTTGCCGCAGCCGTATCTCAGCCCACCCTGGCAGCCCCGCCACAGCCAACCCTGCCGCTGGCGGCCGACACCACGGTCGAGACAGCCTCTCCGGCGATGGCCAAGCTCGCCCGGACTTTGCTCAAAACCTACAGCACCAAGGACCGGGAGACCCGGCTCGACAACCTGTTCCGACTCCAGTCCATCGCCGGTGAGCCGGTCAAAGCGCTCGCAACCCTCGCCGAATTGCGGCGCTTGCGCATCCAGAACCACTCCATGCAGGCCCGCGCTCGGGATCTGCAATTCGTCATTTTGGCAAAGGCCCGCAAGATGGGGCCGCTGTCACAGCAGAGCTTTGCCGCCGCCTTTCACAATGTGGTGGGCCGGCTGGATGACAAAACCGCCGACCTGGTCGTGCGTGAGATCAACGTCAATCCTGCCTATTATCCCTTCGCTCTGCGCTTCGCCGATGCACTGAAGGTGGCGAAGGCCAAGCCGCAGCTTTCGCCCGCCGATGCACTCGCGCTCGTGCGCGCCTATCAACTCTATAATGCCTATCGCGCCTTTGCCGCCTATGCGGCGCCCTTGATCGCAGCCGAAGATACACGCCACTATGCCATCGAAAACGCGCAGGTGAAGACAACCGATGGCGCCAGCATCTCGGTCGTCGTCGTGCGTCCGCGCAAGATGCATGGCAAACTTCCGGCATTGCTCAACTTCACAATCTATGCCGATCCCCAATCCAGCCTCAACGAGGCGCGCCGCAGCGCCGCCAATGGCTATATCGGCGTCGAAGGCTTCACGCGCGGCAAGATGCACAGCCCGGACAAGCCCGTCGCCTATGAGGACGACGGTAAGGATGCCGATGCGGTCATCGAATGGATTGCGCGCCAGCCCTGGAGCGATGGGCGCGTCGGCATGTATGGCGGCAGCTATGAGGGCTTCACGCAATGGGCCGCGGCCAAGCATCTGCCCAAGGCACTCAAGGCGCTGATGCCGTCGGTCTCGGCGGCCCCGGGCATTGATGTGCCGATGGAAGGCAATGTGTTCCAGACCTTCATCTATTACTGGCCGTTCTATGCACTATCGAACAAGACCCTGTACGACAAGGGGATGAACGACCGTGCGCGCTGGCGCAGCATGGAACAGCGCTGGTACGAGAGCGGCCAGGCCTATCGCGACCTGCCGAAGATAGACGGCGCGCCGAATCCGGCGTTCGAGCGCTGGCTCGATCATCCGTCATACGATGCGTACTGGCAGGCGATGATTCCATACCGCGAGGATTTCGCGAAGATCAACATCCCCGTCCTCACTACCACCGGTTATTACGACGGCGGCCAGATCGGCGCTCTCTATTATTACCGCGAGTACCGCAAATATAATCCGCAGGCGGAGAATTACCTGCTGATCGGCCCCTACGATCACGTGGCCGGCCAGCGCGGTACCATCAGCGTGCTGGGCGAACCGCGCGATACTATCGGTGGCTACACCATCGATCCCGTCGCGCAGATCGATCTTGGCACTTTACGCTATGCATGGTTCGACTATGTGTTCAAGCACGGCCGCAGGCCCGCCATCCTCAAGAACCGTGTCAATTTCGAAGTCATGGGTGCGAACACATGGCGACACGTTCCCTCCATCGCGGCCATGAGCAATGCCGATAAGCGCTTCTATCTCACGCCAAAGAAACAGGACGGCCGCCACAGCCTTTCCACTTCAGCGCAGAACACTGCTGTCACGCCACTTACCGTCAACCTGGCCGAACGCAAGAAAGAAGATCCATTCACCGAATATGGCCGGATTGTCACCCACAGTGTTGATGACTGGGATGGCCTCACCTTTGTCAGTGCTCCGTTCAGCAAGAAGGTGCAGTTCAACGGCCTGTTCCGCGGCAATTTTGATGTCGTCGCCAACAAAAAGGATTTCGATTTCGAGGTTGATCTCTACGAGCTGCGGCCTGATGGCACCTATTTCCGGCTCTCGTACTACATGGCGCGTGCCAGCTATGTGGAGGACCGCACTACACGCCACCTGCTCACGCCCGGCGCGCATACACATCTCACATTCACCGCAGGCCGCATGACCAGCCGCGAGCTTCACAAGGGCAGCCGCCTTGTGATGGTGCTGAGCGTCATCAAAAACCCCTTCGCCCAGATCAATTACGGCACAGGCAAGGATGTCAGCGATGAAACCATCGCCGATGCGGGCGCACCGCTTAAGCTTCAATGGTATGGCGACAGCACGCTCACCGTTCCGCTTTGGCAGTAAGGTGCTCGGTGTTTTCGAAGATTCCGGGCAGGGCCCTTTAGACGGCGGATTCTTTTCTTGGTTCGTCACGAAGCTGCGGCGATTCCGCGGCCGACGTTCCCTCCAGCACAATCTGCGCGGACACCACGCAATTGCCGCCTCTCCGTTTGGCCTGATAGAGCGCCTGATCAACCCGTTGCAGCAGGCTGGCGAGGTTGTCCCGTTCCTGAACGAGCGTGACACCAAAAGAGGCCGTGACCTGCCCGACCGGTTCGACGGACGAATCGGAGATCGCCGACTGGAAGCGTTTTGCCACCCGCT
Source organism: Gammaproteobacteria bacterium (assembly GCA_050738295.1). Lineage (GTDB taxonomy): Bacteria > Pseudomonadota > Gammaproteobacteria > JAKDMP01 > JAKDMP01 > JBAUSV01. The sequence continues at coordinate 1,651 of JBOHZI010000166.1, read as the reverse complement.
GCAGGCCGAGGGCATCTATGTTGGGAACGACCACCATAAATTCTTCGCCGCCCCAGCGTGAAATGCTCTCGTACTGGCGAAGAAGTCTCTTGCAGCGTGTCGCCACCACCTGCAACACGCGATCCCCCACCGGATGGCCATGAGTGTCGTTGATCTTCTTGAATTTATCCATGTCGAACATAATCACGCCGGCCGGACTCTTTTCGACGAGTATGTCCTGCAGTATCCGTTCGGTGATGCGCCTGTTGTAAATCCGCGTAAGCGGATCCCGGTTGATCATGGTTTCCATTCGGCCGCGTTCCAAAATCAGCCGCCTGATCTTGCCCGTCAAGCCCCGCTGCACGGGCAACAGCACGACGGTCATGAGGGCGACAGGCCCGTAGGCTATCAGCATATCCTTGCCCCGCGGCGTCCACATCTCATGCGGATGAACAATCAAGTAGACCAATATCGGCAGAGCAATCACAGCCCAGCCGAGCAAGGCGATAAGAAGCGTCTGCCGGCCTGGAAAGAAGAGCATCACCATGATCATCCAGATTACCAACAGAGCGAGCACGGGTGGGAAAATATTTACCAATTCCAAGCCGGGAGTCATGGCCGCCTGCAGAGTAAAAACCCAGCTTGCAAGAGCAAGGGCCAGCGCCACGATCGCCAGCGTCGTCTGGACGATACCCACCGCCCATTGAGGCCGCCGCATCAGAACGACGATCGAGCCGGCGAATATTGAAAACATGACCGGCGAAACAATCTTAAATATCAGCTGAGAGTCAGGACTGAACCAATGAATCAGGGTGGCGCAGGCAGTAGTAAACAGTGCCAGCGAGAGCATGCTTAGAGCCGCCCGGCGGACAAAGCGCTCGTCGACATTCCGTATCGGCATCCTGGGTAACCCTGCGATGCAAGGACACAAGTGTACCCGACACGCGGCTTCCCATGCACGGCTTTCAGCGGCGCAGCACGAACCGCCAAGTGAACACAGTCGCACGCCGCAGGCGCAAGGGGCGATAGCGAAGTCTGGCTACACGCCGGCGGAAGACAGGTCCCGCGGCGGCGCAACGATACGGCCACCCAGCTTTTTCAGCGGGAAACTGGCGAGAAAGGTCAGGCCGGCGCAGAACACCATGAAATAGCCGGGAGCAATCAGACTGCCGGTACCGGCAATGAGCCAGGTCGCAATCAGCGGAGCGCCGCCACTGAAAACGGTGAAGCTGATGTTGTAGGCTATGGCAATGCCGCTGAAACGAACCCGGGTGGGAAAGAGATCGGCGACCACACTGGCAAAGGTGCCGTTAATCAGGCCGCCGCAAAGCCCGGCCAGGATCATCAATAAAAATATATTCACCTGGTGAGCTTGCAGGGCCATGTAGAAAGGGATGGTGAGAATCAGAATCAGGCCGGCGCCGGCACGCATAATGAAGCGGCGCGGGATTTTGTCGCCCAACCAGCCGCTGAACAAAAGGCCTATGGTCATGGCAATGAGCGCGCTGTTCTGCGCCAGCGCTGCGACATGGCCGCTGTAGTGCAGCAGTTTGCTCAAGTAGGCGGGCAGTTGCGCGAACAGCAGACCGTTATAGCCGGCGGTGGCGGCGGTGATGAGGATGCCCGTCAACATGGCCTGCCAATGATTCCTGATCAGCTCGGAGGTTGGATT
>JBOHZI010000165.1:0-5647 GCA_050738295.1 Gammaproteobacteria bacterium | reverse complement strand
TCGTGGCGTCGGCTATATCCTGGAGCGGCGGCAAGACTGATGCCGGGCAAACCCAGATCGATCGCGTTCCGCCTGACAGCACTTTATGCTCTTTGCACCCTGCTGGTGCTCGTCGTTTGCGGCGCGGTGCTTTATGCGTTCCTGATACACAGTTTCGAGGCGGAGGACGGTGAATTCCTGGCGGCCAAGGTGCACGAGTTACGCGCCGATTTTGCCAATGCAGGCAATAACGCGCCGATGTTCGTGAAAAAAATTGAAGCCGCACAGGCAAATGGCCGTTTTCGCGAATACGATGCGCGCATAGTGAGTGCGGACGGCGGTGTTTTGGGCGAAACGGCCGGCATGCGTACGCAGTTGCCGCGCAAGCTGTTCCCCGCTGTGCAATCCCGCGCGGAGTTTGCCGCTCATCCACACTGGGTGGAGGTCAAGCACGGCAAGGCTTACCTGGTGGCTGCCACCGTATTGGGACGGGATGCGGCAACCGGTAGCATGGTGTCGGTGGAGGTCGCGGTGGATGTCTCGCGCGACGAGGGTGTGCTTGCTGACTACCGCAACACTTTGTTGCTGGTTCTGTTTTTCGGCACGTTGCTGGCTGCGGCGCTGGGCGCGTGGGTAGCGCGGCGCGGACTTTTGCCTCTGCGAGCGATCACCCACGCCATGGAAAAGGTGACGGCCGAGCAGATGGGCTACAGAATCGATGTGCCCGGACGCTGGCCGCGCGAACTCGGCAGGCTGGCCCGTGCTTTCGACGACATGCTCGAACGTCTGGATCGCGCGTTTCGGGGGCTGCGCCGGTTCTCCGCCGATGTGGCGCACGAACTGCGTACGCCACTCAATAATCTACGTGGTGAAGGGGAGGTGGCGCTTGCTCAGCCACGCAACGCCGAAGAGTACCGCGAGGTGATCGAATCCATGCTCGAAGAACAGGCGCGGATGGGACGGATCGTCGCAAGTCTGCTCTTTCTGGCGCGTGCCGAACAGCGTCGAGAGCGCGTGACGCAAAAGGATCTGGATCTGCGTCCCGTAGCCGATGCCATGGTCGAGTATTACCGGCCGTTAACCGAGGAAAAAGGGGTGTCGCTGGTGTGCACCGGCGCGGGGCGGGCGTTTGCGGATCCTGATTTACTGCAAAGGGCGATCGGTAATCTGCTCTCCAACGCGATCGAGCACACGCCGCGGGGCGGTTCAATCCGGGTGGAGATCGAGGAGAGTGCGACGCAAGGCGCGAAAGTTCGTGTCATCGATAGCGGCTGCGGCATCGCCGAGGAGCATCTACCTCACCTTTGCGAGCGCTTCTACCGGGCCGACGCCGCCCGCACCGGAGGGGCACAGGGCAGTGGTTTGGGCCTTTCTCTCGTAAGCTCGATCATGGAACTGCACGGCGGGTCGGTACACATCGCGAGCGCTGTCGGCACGGGTACAACGGTGACGTTGTCCGTGCCTCGCGCAATTCCCGTCTGAAACAGTTGTATAACGGCTCTACTGTCCAGGCTGGCGGCCCAGGTATTCGTCGAGCACGTTCTGCCATTGCGGGCCTTGAATGATTTTCACCAGCTGCTCGTTGATTGACTTTCGCAGGGGGCTGGAGAGCGGCATGATCAGTGCGTAATCCTGGCGCTTGAAGGTGGCCGGCAGTACGCTGAGTCGCGACTGAAAATCCTTGTGAACGTAGTAGCGGAGAATCGGGGCGTCATAGACCATGGCGTCGACCTGTTTGCCGGCTACGGCTGCCAGCGCCTTTTGCATGGTGGAATAATCCTCGGCCGCGATGCGATTGTTGTGCAGATAAGCGGCCGCCGTGGAATCCGGCAGCACGGCGACCGTACGACGAGCGAGGTCGTTCGGCCCTTGTATCGAGCCCGACAGGCGGTTGACCGTAAGCGATGTCGCGATCGCCGCCGTAAAACTTGAAATGATGATGACGCCCGCGAACATCCATACCAGCCCGACGATGCGTCCGCCGAGCGTACGTGGCGCAAGGTCTCCATAGCCGACGGTGGTCATCGTTACTGCAGCCCACCAGAAGCTGGAACCGATTCCGTGGTGCGACTTGCCGCCGAACATGTCCGGATTGCGCCGCCGCTCGAACAGCCAGACCAGAAAGCCGACGGCGAGCAACACAGCGCCGAGGATCAGAATGACCGACAGGAATTGCCATGAGAAAAAATTCTTCAGCACGGCAAACCAGTCCGTGCCGTGCTGCTGCGGTACCGCGATGCCGAAACCCGTGGTATAGAACGGATGCGAAAAGTCGAGTGCTTGTTCGCGCTTTGCGGTTACCGTCACCGCGCCGACACCCACGGCGAATTTACCGCTGCGCGTGCCCGCAAGCAATCCTTCAAGATCGGTCTGCTCGAACCGATACTTCCAGCCACGGGCAGCGGCAATTCTCCGCCACAGTTCGATACTGATGCCGCTGTAACTACCGTCCGTGTTTTTGATTACGAACGGCGGGGCAACCTTTACGCCGACGATTAGAGACCGATGCGACGATGACGCCGCCGGTGCTGTTGTTGTGGCGGCTGCGAATGCAGTGACGGCAAAGCTGGCAAAAAGCGCAGTCAGGCCCAAACGGATAAGCTTGCTCATGTCGATCTTCGGCTGTAGTTGAAGCTCTTATACCTTACCTTTGCCGCGTCCGCAGCGGCGCAACCTCATCCTCGGGACAAAGTTGGTCGCCATTAACAAAGCGTTAAAATGGACATTTGCAGGATGGTTGCAAGCGGGGCAAGAGAAATATGTCCGTAATAAAAAAACTGTTCGGCTGGGTCGATTATCATCCCTATAAGCGCGCCTTGAACGGCTATCTGGCAGGCCCTTCGGGCGGCGATCGCAGACCCGTCTTCTGGGCTACCGACGACGTCTGTCCGCAACTGCATGAACTGGAGATGGCATACCCCAAAATTCGTGCCGAGATGGATGCCTTGCTGGCTACGCGCATGGACATGCCCGCCTATCACGAGATCAACAAGCCGGCCACCGAAATTGCTTCGACCACGGGAGGGCGTTGGAACGTGTTCATGCTGGAGCTGCTCGGTCATCGCCTGGAGAAAAACCTCGCTCGATGCCCCGAGACGGCGCGGGCACTTGCGCACGTGCCGGGGCGTTTGCAGGCTTTTTTTTCGATTTTGGAACCAGGCAAATCGGTCCCGTTGCACGAAGGGCCCTACCTCGGCTATCTGCGCTATCATCTGGGCATACGCGTACCACCTGAAAATCCGCCGCTGATCCGGGTTGCGGGACAACCCTATGTGTGGAAGGAAGGGGAGGGTGTCGTTTTCGACGATTCCTGGCCGCACGAGGTGGAAAACCACAGTAGCGAGTCGCGCGTGGTGCTGATTGTGGACATGCCGCGTCCGTTACCGTTCATGGCAAATCTCGTCAATCGGATCATACTGCGGGGAATCGCGGCGCCTACTTACGGGCGCTGGGTTATTAAAAGTGCTGCCAGACGCTCCGCCTGAGCCTGTCTGCGCACAAAGGCGGGCAAGGGTAAAGAAGGAAACGTGGCTACGTTCCGTGCTAGCGATGTAACGCTGCTGCAGATGTCACGTTTCTTGAATCGAGAGGGGGATTTTTGATGCCACGCCGCCAGGCAGCGGGCGTCACGCCAAAATGACGCTTGAAGGCGCGCTGGAACGCGGCACTCGATTCGTATCCGACATCGCCTGCGACGCGCTCGATGCTGCATGTGCGGTTGCCGAGATAAAGCGCGGCCTGCTGCATGCGCACACGCGTGAGATAACGCATGGGAGGTTCGCCGATCACATCGGTGAAGCGACTGGCGAGACAGGAGCGCGAAGAGTCAATATCGGCTGCAAGTGATTCCACCGACCAGGGCTTGTCCGGCGCCGCATGCAGTACCTGCAGTGCACGCCCCACGAGGGGATCGCGCAGGCCAGCCAGCCAGCCGGTGGCACCGTCGGGTAGTGCCTGCATGTGCAGGCTCAGCGCTTCCATGAACAGCAGTTCGGCCATGCGCACGCGCAGGCTGTCTGCGCCCGGACGCTCTTCGAGCGCCTCGTTCGCCGCATAGCGCAGCAGCGCGTCACTGCGATCCTTGAAGCAAACTGTGAACAGGGCCGGAAGCGAGGCGAACAACGGTTCGAATGCACGGCGGTCGCAGCCGAGAAACCCGCAAAGAATGCTTGCGCGTGGTCCCAATCCGGTCTCGAATCGCTCCTGCCGGAGAGCAAGTAGCGGCCGGCCGCCCAGCATTGCCGCAAACGGGGTGGTAGGCCGTTCGCGTTGATCGGCCAGTTCGTGTCGATCACCGTGCGCAAATACTACCGCATGTCCTTGAGGCAGGAGAAACCAGTCGCGCGACGCATGGTGCACCCAGCACTCACCGGCGATGACGAGGTGGAAGGCGATGATGTGATTGGTGCCGGACGGCAGCACGGAAGCAAACTTGTCCAGCGTGGGATCGCCTGCAATGCCCCATGGCCCCTTGATGTCGACTCGAAAGGTCAGCGCGCCGCTCAAGCGGACCATCGCCAGTACGTCGGAAAGCAGATCGGTTGCCATGTCTGCTCTTCGCCTCCTCGGCGTTTCGAGCATATATTGCGGAGTATAAGTCATTGCTGGCACACATTTGGAGCCTGATAATTAATGGGGGATTACAGTTCAGGATGCAGTGCCATGAAAAAGAGACTCAAGGATTTGCTTGGCGAAGTCGCCGCACAGGTCAAGACTTATGAGGTGGATGAGGTAAAGAATCTGCTTGGACGGGACAAGACCGTCTTTATCGACGTACGCGACGAACCGGAGCTACGTAACGATGGCAAGCTGCCGGGCGCCATTCACGCCTCGCGCGGCATGCTGGAGTTCTACATCGACGCGGAAAGTCCGTATCACAAGGATGTTTTCGATCAGGACAAACAGTTCGTCTTCTACTGCAAAAGCGGCGGACGTTCGGCGCTGGCCGCGCAACGTGCGAAGGAGATGGGAATTCAGCGGGTAGCCAGCATGAACGGCGGCTTCAAGGCATGGACGGAACACGGAGGGCAAGTCGAGACCGTGGGAAAGTGAAGAAGTGCAGTAACAAACTCAATGCACGGTCGGCATGCTTCAACCCGGTCCGGGCCTGCCCGGTCAATCTAAAGCGGGACGCCTTCGTACATCCAGGAGGAAACACTCGTGACGCAATGGAAACTTAATGGTAGTTACTTTGAAACCTGCAACTGCGAGGCTGCGTGCCCGTGCGTGTTCACCAGTCCGCCGACCCAGGGCGACTGCACGGCACTGGTCGCATGGCACATCGAGCAGGGTAAATACGGCGACGTCGCGCTCGATGGACTGAACGTGGCACTGGCGGTGTATGTGCCGGGGACGATGGTTGAGACCAAATGGACCGTGGCGGCTTATTTCGATGAGCGGGCCAATGAGGCGCAGAAAGAAGCGCTGCACTTGATTTTCTCCGGTCAGGCCGGCGGCCATCCCGCCGTGCTGGCCTCGTTCATTGGCGACATGCGGGGCGCTAAAAGTGTGCCGATGCATTACGAGAGCGACGGCAAAAAAAGCAGCCTGTCCATTCCGGGAATTACCGAGGCCGAGATAGATCTGCTCGAAGGCCAGGGCGGCAAGCCGATCACTGTTGCTGGCCACCCGCTGTGCATCGCGCCCGGTGAACCGGCCAAGGTGGCGC
>JBOHZI010000164.1:0-5648 GCA_050738295.1 Gammaproteobacteria bacterium | reverse complement strand
GGCTATGCGCGCGTGCCCGAGCAGTCCACGTGGAAGCCGTTGCCGGACGATGCGGCGTATCTGCACTACACGCCGAATGAAACCATCGATGGGCTGGAATTCGATTTCATCCCAGAAACGGATGGAACGGTGTTGCTTGCCGATATGTCCTCGACCATCCTGTCGCAGCCGTTGCCGGTCGAGCGATTCGACCTGATTTATGCCGGCGCACAGAAGAATCTCGGACCGGCCGGTTTGTGTATGGTGATCATGCGTCGCGAACTGGCGGAGCGGGTGGGTGCTGAAGTGCCGAGCCAACTAAGCTACCGGTCACAGATTGCCGCCGACTCCATATTCAACACACCGCCCACGTTGACGTGGCGCCTGATTGGTCTGGAGCTGGCGTGGGTGCGGGAGCAGGGCGGACTGGAAGAGATGGCGCGGCGTGCCGAGCAGCGTTCCCGCCTGATTTACGAGATGATCGATGAATCGAACGGGTTTTATACAAACCCGGTGCAGCCCTTATCGCGTTCACGTACCAATATTCCATTCGGCATAGACGATGCGGCGCTCGAAACACGATTTCTGGCCGAAGCTGACGCTGCCGGTTTGAAACAACTTCAGGGCCATCGCAGCAAGGGCGGTATGCGGGCCAGCTTGTACAATGCAATGCCCGTGACGGGTGCCGAAGCGTTGGCCACCTTCATGCGCGATTTTGCCCGCCGTCACGGCTGAGGCACGCGCCGCAAATCACGATCAATAGGGAAGCCGGTTGCCGATGACTATGCAAGAATTTGATCCTGCGCAGTGGTGCGTGCCGGGGGTACGCCAACTCAAGCCCTACGAACCGGGCAAGCCGATCGGCGAACTCCAGCGCGAACTCGGCCTCGACGATATCATCAAGTTGGCTTCCAACGAAAATCCGTTGGGTCCGAGCCCGCGCGCCCTTGAAGCCATGCGTCAGGCGCTTGATGAGGTGGCGCTTTATCCTGACGGCAATGCCTTTGCGCTCAAGCAGGCGCTGGCCGATCATCACGGCATCGGCATGGAACACATCACGGTTGGGACCGGTTCGGATCATATTCTTGAACTGATCGCACGCGCGTTCCTGGGTCCGGATCGTTCGGCCGTGTTTGCGCGCCATGCGTTTGCGATTTACGCCATTGTCAGTCAGGCGGCCGGTGCCGAACTTCGCGTGGCCGATGCGCATGCATCCAATTATCCGCAGCAACCCTATGGTCATGATGTCGATACGCTGATTGCCGCCGTGAATGATTCGACGCGCGTGGTGTTCGTGGCCAACCCCAATAATCCGACCGGCACGTATCTGACGCAAGGCGAGATCGAACGGCTGATGGAAGGCGTGCCGGCGCATGTAGTAGTGGTGATCGACGAAGCCTATTACGACTACGCCGCACCCTATGCCCCGGATTATCCCGATACCCGCGATTTGCTGGAGCGTTACCCGAATCTGGTGGTGCTGCGTACTTTCTCCAAGGCTTACGGGTTGGCCGGAGTGCGCATCGGTTACGCGCTCGCCAGTGCCGCCATGACCGATTGTCTGAATCGCGTGCGCCTGTCGTTCAATCCGAGCAGTCTGGGGCAGGCGGCGGCGGTCGCAGCGCTGGTCGATCGCGGACATGTCCAGCGCACGGTCGAACTCAATCATGTCGAGCTGCAAAAACTGGATACGGCGTTGCGAGATTTGGGTCTGAACGTCATTCCGTCGGTCTGCAATTTCGTTACCGCCGACATGGGGCGTCCCGGGCGCGAACTCTTTCAACAATTGTTGCGTGAAGGTGTGATTGTGCGCCCGCTCGATGGGTACGGGCTCGCGAATCATCTGCGCATTTCGGTCGGCCTGCCGGAGCACAATCGGCGCTTGATTCAGGCGCTGCGTAAAGTGCTGGCGCAATGAAGTCGCCGCATGGTGCGACCGCCCTGCGGGTTGCGCCGGGTGGTCCGTTATCCGGCACGCTGGTGGTGCCGGGCGATAAGTCGATTACCCATCGCGCACTCATTTGTGCCGCGCTGGCCCATGGCAAATCGGTTGTAAGCGGGGCGCTCGATGCCGCCGATACCCGGGCGACGTCCGATGCTTTACAGACGTTGGGCGCGCGCATCAGCTGGCAGCAAAATACGTTGCATATCGAAGGCGCCGACGCGCGGTTTACTCCATCAGAAAAACCATTGGATCTGGGCAATTCGGGTACCGGACTGCGTCTGCTGTGCGGCGCGCTGGCGGGGTCCAGGCTCGCGTTAACACTGACCGGCGATGCATCCCTGCGCCGCCGTCCGATGACGCGCATTACCGAACCCTTGACGGCCATGGGCGCCAACATTGCGAGCACGCACGGGTGTGCACCATTGACGCTGCGCCCGGCTGGTTCTCTGCATGGACTGGTGTATCGGTTGCCGGTCGCAAGTGCCCAGGTGAAATCGGCTGTGTTACTGGCGGGGTTGGGCGCGGACGACGAGACTGTCATCGAAGATCCCTTTCACACTCGCGACCATACCGAACGCATGCTGTCGGGTTTCGGTGCCCGGCTCACGTGCGATGGCATTACGACACGGCTAATCCCGAGCCAACTGGTTGCGACGAAGGTGGAGGTGCCCGGTGATTTTTCTTCAGCGGCCTTTTTTATTGCTGCCGCCCTGCTGGTGCCGAAATCGCGCCTGACCCTGACCGGCGTGGGAATCAATCCGACACGGATCGGTCTGCTGCCGGTGCTGGAGCGTATGGGAGCACGCATCGCACAGAGTAATCAGCGTGCCTACGGAGCGGAACCGGTCGCGGATCTGTACATCGAAGGCACCTCGCTGAGGGGCGTTCGAGTCGAGGCGGCGGAGATTCCGTCGCTGATCGACGAATTGCCGGTGCTGATGGTCTTGGCGGCCGCGGCCGAAGGGGCGAGCGTGATTGAGGGTGTGGATGAATTGCGGCACAAGGAAAGCGACCGTATTACTGCGATGCAGGACGGGTTGGCCGCGTTGGGCGTTGAGATGGCCGTGGACGGTGACACCGTGCATCTGGCCGGAGGTGGCTTCAAGCAGGGCGGGCAGGTGGCCAGCGCGGGCGACCACCGTGTGGCAATGGCATTGGCGGTGGCGGGTCTAGCCGCGCCTGCTCAGGTCAGTGTGATCGATGCCGGCTGGATCGCAACGTCTTTCCCCGAGTTTTCATCACTGCTGCAAACGGCGGGAGCGCAGGTGGAGGCCGCATGAATTACATCCCCGTTCTCACGCTCGATGGTCCCGGTGGCGCCGGCAAAGGTACAGTGGGACGCCGGGTGGCTACGCGTCTGGGCTGGCATTATCTCGACAGCGGGGCGTTGTACCGGCTGGTGGCGCTCGTCAGCTTGCGCCAGGGGCTGAGCGCGGACGATGCGGCGACCGTCGCTGCGGGGATTCCCGATCTACAGGTGGTTTTCGAGGACGAACGGGTTGCGCTCGATGGCGAGGACGTGAGCCGTGAACTGCGCACGGAAGCGGTGAGCCGCAGGGCCTCGGCATTGGCACCGGCACGCGTTGTACGCGCCGCGCTGGTTGAGCGCCAACGTGCCTTGCGCAGGATGCCGGGGCTGGTGGCCGACGGACGTGACATGGGCACAGTGGTTTTCCCCGACGCCCGGGTGAAGGTGTTCCTGGACGCCAGTCCCGAGGAACGCGCATTGCGGCGCTATAAACAGTTGAAAGAGCAAGGATTTAATGCTAATCTACGCAACCTCACCGAAGAGTTGCGCGAGCGTGACGAACGCGACGCCAACCGTGCGGTGGCGCCGCTCAAACCTGCCGTGGACGCCGAGGTGATCGACACCACGGGACATCCGGTCGACTGGGTGGTGGACAGGCTTCTTGCTCTCGTGGCGAACGCGGGCGGAAGTCGGGGTTGATATTCATGGGGAGGCAGGAGGCCACCCTTAACAGACGCAAGCGATCCGCCAAGAGGGCGGCAGCGCGGCATACACACATTCCGGGCCGCCTTTTTTACCTTACGGATGCACTACGGCGGCGGAGAAATAGAGAATTTAATGGCTGAATCTTTTGCAGAACTCCTTGAGGAGAGCCTGGGTAGTTCCTGGGTACAACCCGGCTCGCTGGTCACCGCCAAAGTGGTTTCCGTGGGCCCCGATTTTGTCCTGGTGGATGCCGGGCTCAAGTCCGAAAGCGCGATTCCAACCGAACAGTTCAAGCGCGAAGACGGTGAGCTCGACGTCGCCGCTGGCGATGAGGTCGAAGTGGCGGTCGAAGCGCTGGAAGACGGTTTCGGCGAAACGCGGCTGTCGCGCGAAAAAGCGCGCCGCCTGCGGGCCTGGGAACATCTGAAAACGGCATTCGAGGCCGAAGACACGGTCACCGGTTACATTTCCGGCAAGGTCAAGGGCGGCTTCAGCGTCGACCTCGACGGCATCCGTGCCTTCCTGCCCGGTTCGCTGGTAGATGTGCGCCCGGTGCGCGATCCCAGCTATCTCGAAGGCAAGCCGCTTGAATTCAAGATCATCAAGCTGGACCAGCGCCGCAATAATGTGGTCGCTTCCCGGCGCGCCGTGGTAGAGAAGGAATTCAGCGCCGAGCGCGAAGCGCTGCTCGAGCGCCTGACCGAAGGCGCGGTGCTCAAGGGTATAGTCAAGAACATGACCGATTACGGTGCGTTTGTCGATCTCGGTGGTATCGATGGCCTGCTGCACGTCACGGACATGGCGTGGAAGCGTGTGCGCAGCCCGCAGGAAGTGGTCGAAGTGGGCGAGGAGCTTGACGTCAAGGTGCTCAAGTTCGACCGCGAACGGCATCGAGTCTCGCTTGGTCTCAAGCAGTTGAGTGAAGATCCATGGAGCGATTTGCCGCGCCGCTATGCGCCGGGAACCCGCATGTTCGGTCACGTCACCAACATCACCGATTATGGCTGCTTTGTAGAAATCGAGGATGGCGTGGAAGGCCTCGTGCACTCCTCGGAAATGGACTGGTCGAACAAGACGGTCAACCCCTCGCGCTTCGTGCATATCGGGCAGGAAGTCGAGGTTATGGTACTGGCGATCGATCCCGAGCGCCGGCGCATATCACTCGGTATCAAGCAGTGCACGCCCAATCCGTGGGAAGACTTTTCCACCAATCACGAAAAGGGCGAGCGCATTACGGGTGTCATCAAGTCAATTACCGATTTCGGGCTTTTTGTCGGCCTCGACGGCGGGATCGACGGCCTTGTGCACTTGTCCGATCTATCCTGGGACGACCAGGGTGAGGAGATTATTCGCGAGTTCAAGAAGGGCGAAGAAGTCGAGACGGTTCTGCTTGCCGTGGATGCGGAGCGCGAACGCATATCGCTCGGCATCAAGCAGCTGGGCCGCGATCCATTCTCCGGTTTTCTGGGCGATCATCCCAAGGGCAGTAGCGTCTCGGGGCCAGTGACCGAGGTCAGTGCCCGGGGTGCGGAGATTGATCTGGGCCAAGGCGTGACAGGTTACCTGCGTGCTTCCGATATTTCGCGTGATCGCGTGGAAGATGCGCGTCAGGTGCTCAAGGTAGGCGAAACTGTCGAGGCGCGCATTGTCGGTGTCGATCGCAAGTCCCGCCAGCTTACACTTTCGATCAAGGCCAAGGAAATCAAGGAAGAAGCCAAGGCAGTCGAGGAGTACGGCAAGTCCGGTGGTGGTGCGACCACGACGCTGGGT